>CBINKF010000075.1:0-9239 GCA_966251115.1 uncultured Cellvibrio sp. | reverse complement strand
TTGCGAGCGATTTACTGATTCATCGGCAATAACCGTGCAAAGCTTGAGGATTTTTTAATAGCCAGCCTTGAATTCCTTTGCACAGGGCCAATATAGAAACCAACTGTTGAAAAATCGCGCCCGGCGCGACAACAAGCGAACAAACCCGCGCCCAGCGCGCAGTTAAACCAGCGCGACACGCGCACTAAAGTTGAGAAATTTCAGGAGCAACACCATGGGCAAAATTATCGGCATCGACCTGGGTACCACCAACTCTTGTGTATCCATTCTGGAAGGCGGTTCACCTAAGGTTATTGAAAACGCCGAAGGCGATCGCACTACGCCCTCCATTATTGCATTCACCAACGATGGCGAAATCCTGGTTGGTCAATCCGCCAAACGTCAGGCAGTCACCAACCCGCACAACACCCTGTTTGCGGTTAAGCGCCTTATCGGCCGTAAATTCAAAGACGATGTGGTGCAAAAAGACATCAAAATGGTGCCCTACAAAATCGTCGGCGCCGACAACGGCGACGCCTGGGTAGAAGTGAAGGGCGATAAAAAAGCCCCACCACAAATTTCTGCCGAAGTGCTGAAAAAAATGAAGAAAACCGCCGAGGATTACCTGGGCGAAAAAGTGACTGAAGCGGTGATTACCGTTCCGGCTTACTTTAACGACTCTCAGCGTCAAGCCACCAAAGACGCCGGTAAAATTGCCGGCCTGGATGTAAAGCGCATCATCAACGAGCCAACTGCTGCAGCCCTGGCCTACGGCCTGGACAAAGGTAAAGGCGACCGCACCATCGCGGTATACGACCTGGGTGGTGGCACCTTCGATATTTCCATTATCGAAATTGCCGACGTTGACGGCGAACACCAGTTTGAAGTGCTGTCCACTAACGGTGACACCTTCCTCGGTGGTGAAGACTTCGATATGCGTTTGATCGAATTCCTGGCGGACACTTTCAAAAAAGACACAGGTATCGACCTGCACAACGATCCATTGGCCCTGCAGCGTTTAAAAGAAGCGGCGGAAAAAGCCAAGATCGAATTGTCTTCCAGCCAGCAGACCGAAGTTAACCTGCCTTACATCACCGCCGATGCCACTGGTCCAAAACACCTGGTGGTAAAACTGACTCGCGCCAAGCTCGAGTCGCTGGTGGAAGACCTGGTTAACAAGTCTATGGAACCCGTGAAGCAAGCAATTAAAGACTCTGGCAAAGCCATCAGCGAGATCGACGATGTAATTCTGGTGGGCGGTCAAACCCGTATGCCGATGGTGCAAAAAGCTGTAGCCGATTTCTTTGGCAAAGAGCCGCGCAAAGACGTTAACCCCGACGAAGCTGTAGCTATTGGTGCGGCAATTCAAGGTGCGGTACTGGCGGGTGATGTTAAAGATGTACTGCTGCTGGACGTTACCCCGCTGACCCTGGGTATTGAAACCATGGGCGGTGTGGCGACTCCTTTGATCGACAAAAACACCACTATTCCGACTAAAAAATCGCAGGTGTTCTCCACTGCCGATGACAACCAGACTGCGGTGACCATTCACGTAGTTCAGGGCGAGCGCAAGCAGGCGTCGCAAAACAAATCGCTGGGTCGCTTTGACCTGGCCGACATTCCGCCAGCACCGCGCGGTATGCCACAAATCGAAGTGACCTTCGACATTGACGCCAACGGTATTTTGAACGTGAGCGCCAAAGACAAGGCCACCGGTAAAGAGCAGTCCATCGTAATCAAAGCCTCGTCCGGCTTAAGCGATGACGAAATCGAAAAAATGGTAAAAGACGCCGAGGCCAACGCCGAAGCGGATCGCAAGTTTGCCGATTTGGTCACCGCGCGCAACAGCCTGGACGGTTTGATTCACGCTACCGAAAAAACGGTTAAAGAGGCTGGTGATAAAGCCACTGCTGATGAGAAGTCGGCAATCGAAGCAGCCTTGAGCGAAGCGCGCGATGCGGTTAAGTCGGACGACCTGGCCAAAATCGAAGCGGCGACCACCAAGCTGACCGAGGCCTCCAGTTCTCTGGCGCAAAAACTTTACGCTGAGCAGCAAGCCGGTGCCCAGGGCGGTGCTGAGCAAGCCGGCGGTAGCTCCAGCAAAGCGGCCGACGACGGCGTAGTGGATGCCGAGTTTGAAGAAGTGAAAGACAACAAATAAGTGAATGCGGTTTACGCCGCTTTCGCGTAGGAAGTGAAAACGACAAATGCGGGCTTGCCCGCATTTGTCATGTAAGCAGAATTGAAAATACGTCCCGGTACCAGCATGGCAAAACGTGATTACTACGAAGTTCTCGGCGTCGAAAAAGGCGTAGACGCCGCCGATTTGAAAAAAGCCTACCGCCGCGTGGCGATGAAATTTCACCCGGACCGCAATCCGGATGATCCATCGGCAGAGGAAAAATTCAAAGAGGCCAACGAGGCCTACGAAGTGCTCTCGGATGAAAACAAGCGCGCGGCCTATGATCGCTTTGGTCACGCCGGTGTCGATGGTCAGAGCGGTATGGGCGGCGGTGCCGGTGCCGGTGGCGCCGGCTTTGGCAACTTCAGCGATATCTTCGGCGATGTGTTCGGCGATATTTTTGGTGGTGGCGGCGGTGGTCGTCGCGGTGGCCCAGCGCGCGGCAGCGACCTGCGCTACAACCTGGAGCTAAGCCTGGAAGAAGCGGTAAAAGGCGCGAGCGTACAAATTAAAGTGCCGACCCTGGTCAGCTGTAAAACCTGTGAGGGTTCAGGGGCAAAGCCTGGCAGCAAGCCAGTTACCTGTACCACCTGTGGCGGTCACGGCCAGGTGCGCATGCAGCAGGGCTTTTTCTCGGTGCAGCAAACCTGCCCCAGCTGTCGCGGTCGCGGCACTATTATTTCCGACCCCTGTAAATCCTGTCACGGCCAGGGCCGTGTAGAGGAAACCAAAACCCTGCAAGTTAAAGTGCCTGCAGGCGTGGATACCGGTGATCGCATTCGTCTTTCTGGCGAAGGTGAGGCAGGTGCGGACGGCGGCCCGGCGGGAGACTTGTACGTGCAGGTGAATGTGCGCAAGCACAGTATTTTCCAGCGCGACGGCGCCGACCTCTATTGCGAAGTGCCCATCGACTTTGTCGATGCCGCCCTGGGTGGCGAGCTGGAAGTGCCCACACTCGATGGTCGAGTAAAATTAAAAGTGCCCGCCGAAACCCAAACTGGCAAACTGTTTAAACTGCGCGGCAAAGGCGTAACCCCAGTGCGCGGTGGCGGTGTCGGCGACCTGCTCTGTCGCGTGGTGGTAGAAACCCCGGTCAACCTTACCAGCAAGCAAAAAGAGCTGCTCAAGGAATTCCAGACAACAATGAAAGGCGGAAAATTTTCGCCCAAAAAGGACTCCTGGTTTGACGGGGTAAAAAAGTTTTTTAACGAGTAACCCCCTCGATAAAAAGGCCGATGCGAAAGCATCGGCCTTTTTACTTATGGACTTATTGATTCTGTGCTTTAGGCTTTTGATTTGCCATCCCATGCGAGTTCGCCGAGCACTGGAGGAAAATAGCGACTAACGCATGTCGCCCAAGGCTATAGGCAGTTAAAGCTGAATGGTTTATGATCAGCGCCGCTGGCAACCACTCCTATAAATATCTGCCAGCATTCTCGGCATCTGCAATTGCGTTATATCCTCTGTGCAATTATTTCGGTCAATCCGCTGCGAGCAGCGCGATCCTGTTTATCTGTAAACCAAATTTTCGCTGCTTGCTGGGCCAGGTTTTCTGTGGCCCCTAACGTCCAACACCTGATGTTTTGTCGCGGACAATAACAATAATCCCAGCGAGATATTTGCCATGAAATTTCGAATAGCTATGTTTATTGGCTTAAGTGCCATAGCTGCTTGCAGTAATGCGGCTACCAATCGCCCCAGTGGCTACACCACCATTTGTAAAAGTGATGAAACCTGCTCGGTCGCCCAGGCGACCAATGTCGCCTATGGCGCATCGGGTTTGTTTACCTACAAAACTCTGAGCGGCAGCTTTGTTTGTAATACCGCGACCTTTGGTGTTGATCCGAACCCGGCCAAAGCAACCAAAGAGTGTTCAATACCAAGCGATGGTTCCTCGGGCATAAGTTCAAGTGCGGCGAGCAGTTTATCCAGCCTTGCCAGTTCGTCCGTTGCGCTCAGCTCCAGCTCATCAAGCGTGGCTGTATCAAGTTCTTCAAGCGTAATTAGTTCCAGTGCTTCAAGTCTCGCTAGCGCATCTGTTGCCAGTAGCGCGGCCGCCGATGGTTGTGGTTCCGGTGGCGGTGCGACTGTGTGCCTGACGGCGACTGGCGCCAGCAGCGCCATTGCGCTGAGTTGGACCCTGAGCGGCAGCCTGACCAGTGTGCAGGTGTATCGCGATACCGACCCGGACCCCAGTGGCCGCGTGCGTCTCGCCTCCCTGGGCACCAGTGCCACCAGTTATAGCGACACCAGTGCGGTGAGCGGCACCACTTATTATTACTGGATTAAATTCGGTGCCGGCGGCAGCCAATATAATTCCGGTGTTGCCTCAGCGGCTTTGATTGCCAGCGGCGCCTGCCCTGGGGAAAGTAGTGGCGTGAGTGCGAGCAAAACCTATTTTGTTTCGCGCAATGGCACGGCCAACGGCAGCGGCAGTAGTTTTGCAAGCCCACTGGATTTAACCAGCGCGCTGGCGGCGGTAAGCGCCGGGCAAATGATTTTGCTGGAGCCGGGCACCTACACTGTGCCCTACAGCGCGGGTGTGGCCAACACCATTAAGTTGACCAAATCCGGCACTGCCTCCGCCCCGATTAATATGGTGGCGGCAAATTGCGGTCGCGCGGTCATTGATTTTTCTTTCCCCGATCCGGAGTGGGTACAGGACTCTTTCGGCTTCTCCTTAACCGGCAGCTACTGGTACTTTAAAGGTATAGAAATTACCCGCGCGGGTTACCAGGGCGTGTATGTCACTGGTGCGCACAATACTTTTGAAAATTGCGCTTTCCACCACAACCGCAATACCGGATTGGAAATTAACAAAGGCGGCGCTTACACCACAGTGATCAACTCAGACGCCTATCGCAATTACGACCCGAAAAAGAACGGCAGCATGGCCGATGGCTTTGGCCCCAAGCAGACCCAGGGCCCGGGCAATAAATTTATCGGCTGTCGCGCCTGGGAAAACTCCGACGATGGTTACGATATGTTTGATAGTACCGAGACGGTGGAGATAGAAAACTCCTGGGCCTTCCGCAATGGCGTGGATGTGTGGGGCTACGGCAATTTTGCTGGCAATGGCAATGGCTTTAAGTTGGGCGGCAACGGCGCCGTGGCCAACAATAAAATCAGCAACTCGGTTGCTTTTGGCAATCCTTCCAAAGGTTTTGATCAAAACAATAACGCCGGCGGTATCACCGTACTCAATTGCACTGCCTACAATAATGGCGCAGATAATTTTGGTTTTGGCGGCTCGCTAAGTGCCGGGCAAAAACATTACTTGCGCAATAATGTGTCGCTCTCCGGCTCGGTGACTGTGGCCAATGCTGACTCCAATTACAACTCCTGGGATAGAGGCCCAGCGGCAATTGCCTCAGATTTCCAAAGCCTGGATTTATCCCTGGCCACAGCGCCGCGCAATAGTGATGGCTCGCTGCCGGACAACCAATTATTCAGGCTGAAATCCAGCAGTGCCCTGATTAATGCAGGTACCAATGTCGGCTTGCCCTATCTGGGCAGCGCGCCGGATTTAGGTGCTTTTGAACAGCAATAGGCGATAAAAAACGGCGCATCCAGCGTAATGCCAGTTGTTAAGCTGTTTTAAATCCCTCCCAACCTCCCTTTTCAAAGGGAGGAGCTTAATTGCCCTCTTTAATAAAGAGGGGCCGGGGGAGATTTAAAGTCTTAACTGATCGGTATTCCTCATCCCGCGCCGTTTTTTTAAATGACGATCAAGCGATTAGGCAATTCATTTTTTTGCTCTGTGGCGGGAACCTGAGTTTTTAAAATGTCGCCGCAGCCCTGGATGCAGTGTAAAAATCCTTCCAGGGTTTCGCCGCGTTTAACCCGCGCAACAAAGTCTTCAATCAACTGCTGCCACTGCTCTGGCGGCACTTTGTCGTTAATGCCGCGATCGGCGATTATTTCGACATAGCGCTCCGCCTCAGAGACAAACAACAGCAGCCCGGTTTCACCTCGGGTGTGGTGCAAATTATTTTGCAAAAACTGACGGCGCGCCATATTGGCCGCGCGCCAGTAGCGCACCCGTTTGGGGATCAGGCGAATAGCTATAGGGCGCAGACGCAGCACAAACGCCAGCACAAAAAAGCACAGCCATTGAGCGGTGAGCAGTTCCACGGTTGTTAACCAAAAAGGCGTAAATAACAAAGGAATGGGTACTAGCAGGGCAATAGCGGCAGACCAGAGCAGCGGAATATAGCGGTAGTCATCGCTCTGTCTGGCGAGCACCGCGACCAGTTCGGCATCTGTGTGCTGCTCAACCTGGGCAATGGCCTCAGCAACGCTTTCCATTTGTTGTTGCGTTAATAAAGTCATGAATTAATTCCGCAATCTAGTTTGCAAATTTTTGAATTACCAGCCGCCGGAAGCGCCGCCGCCACCAAAGCCGCCGCCACCCCCGCCGAAGCCTCCGCCTCCACCAAAGCCTCCTCCACCAAATCCACCACCGCCCCAGTAGCCGCGCCGACGGCTGCTGCCAAAACCTGAGCCGCCTCCGCCGAACAAGCCGGAGAAAAACAACACAAAAAATAAAATCATAAATATCCAAAATAGCGCGGGTTTGGATTTTTCCCGTTTTTGCGTTTGTGGTTTATAGGTGCCGCCTATGGCGGCGAGTATGGCTTGGGTGCCGGCTTTTATGCCCTGATCAAAATTGCCACGTTTAAACTGCGGCAGAATTTGCGTTTGAATAATATTGGCGCAGATGGCATCGGTGAGTGTGCCCTCCAGGCCATAGCCCACTTCGATGCGCACCTTGCGCTCCTGCTGGGCGACAATCAACAGCGCACCGTTGTCCTTGCCTTTCTGCCCAATCCCCCAGGCGCGGCCCAGTTGGTAGCCAAAATCTTCAATCACATAGCCCTGCAGATTTTTAAGCGTGACTACCACCAGCTGATTGCTGGTGGCCTGCTCATGGGCTTGGAGCTCTTGCGTTAACTGCGCGCGCGTCGCTTGGCTGAGCAGCCCAGCCTCGTCCACCACCCGCCCGCTGAGGGGCGGAAACTTAATTTCCGCTTGGGCCAGGCCGCTACAGAGCAGCAACAGGCACAGCCAGAGTCGAGGCCAAGTGGTCATTCGAAATTAACCTTGGGTGCTTCTTCGGCTTTGGGCGCGGTGGCGGTGTAAGTCTCGCGCACTTGTAAATCCGAGTAGAGCATCGAGTGCCAGAACTTGCCGGGATAGGTGCGAATTTCGGTGTTGTAGCTTTGCACCGCGGCTATGTAGTCGCGGCGCGCCACGGCGATGCGATTCTCTGTGCCTTCCAGCTGCGATTGCAGCGCTAAAAAGTTTTGGTTGGATTTCAGCTCCGGGTATTTTTCCACCACCACCATCAAGCGCTGCAGGGCGCTGCCCAATTGCGCTTGCGCGGCTTCGAACTGTTTTAATTTTTCGGGATTGTCTATCACACTTTGGTCAATTTGCATGCTGCCCACTTTAGCGCGCGCCTCCACTACGGCGGTGAGGGTTTCACGCTCCTGAGTGGCATAGCCCTTGACGGTGGCGACCAGGTTGGGAATCAAATCGGCGCGGCGCTGGTATTGGTTTTCCACCTGCGACCAGTTGGCTTTGACCTGTTCATCCAGGGTGGGGATGTTGTTAACACCGCAGCCTGTGGCGCTGAACAAAAAGCCAGTGAAGCTGCCGATGATAAGCAGGCGCGAAGCAGTGCGAAGAAAAGTGCGAGCCATGATGGGTTCTCCTTAAGGCGTCGGTGTGGCGACACCTTAAAGCAAAACCCGCGCGTCTGCAAAACTCTGTAGGCATCCCTGCCTGGGTGAAAACTACCAGGCTTTGTAGGGCAGGAATTTACCGTTGAGGGTAATCACCACGCGATCGCCCTTGGGGTTTTCCTCTTTGTCGATATCCATGGAGAAGTCGATGGCGCTCATAATGCCATCGCCAAATTTTTCGTGGATAAGGGCTTTCATGGTTGGGCCGTAAACGCCGATCATTTCGTAAAGGCGATAGATCAGCGGGTCCTGCGGAATCACTTCGCCCCAGATTTTAGTGGGGCATTCCATCAGCGCTTCGGCGCTGCCGGCGGGCAGGTCAAAAAGTTGGCACAGGGCGGCGGCTTTTTCAGCGGGCGCCGAGTTCATGCCCAGGCATACCGAGGTGGTCCACACCGGCGACATGCCGATGCTGCTGGCGATGGTTTCCCAGCTGAGCTGCTTGGCCTTTTTGGCGGCGGCGATAAGTTCAATCACTTCACTCTTTTTCATGGTCCTGCTCCTCTTGGGTTGAAAATAAATTGGCAGTTAACTGAAACCTTTGTGCAGCAGCCAGGCTTGCACAACAATAATCAGCGCGAGCAAGAGCGACAGGCCTTTCCAAAAGGCCAGGGGATTGCGCTCCAGCAGCGGCGGCCTGTCCTTATTTAAAAAGTTTTGGTTGGGCTGGCGCAAATCAAACACAAATTCGGACAGTTCCTGATAGCGCTTGTAGGGGTTGGGGTGCAGCGCCTTGCGCAGCACATGGTCGATCCAGGCGGGAATTTCGCGCTCGTCGTCGAGCACCGACTGATAGACCAATTTATTTTGCGCGGCGCGGGTTTTGGCCTTGGCCACCTGGGTGCCATAGGGCGTGCGCCCGCTGAGCAGTTGATAGGTGATGGCCGCGAGCGAATACAAATCCGATTGCGGCAGGCCGGGTTCCCCCAAAAAATATTCCGGTGCGGAATAGAGCGCGGTACCGGCCAGATGGGCCTGGGGCCAGGGACTGTCGATTTCGGCAAGGCCGGCGACGCGGGTGGAGCCGAAATCAATAATTTTTACCGTGCCAGTGCTGTCGAGCAAAATATTTTCCGGGCGCAGATCCTGGTGCAGCATATCCATGCGGTGAAAGGTTTGCAGGCCGCGCGCGATTTGCTCCACCAGGTCGCGCACCATTTCCAAACTGGGTTTGGGGTTGTCGATCATCCACTGGGCGAGCGACTGGCCTTCAATATACTCAAAGGCGACATAGACAAACTGGCGCGGCCGCGTCTGCTTGCAGGGTTTGAGTACATAGGGCGAATTGAGTCGCCGCGCTATCCACTCCTCCAGTAAAAAACGCTCTAAAT
>CBINKF010000074.1:0-9251 GCA_966251115.1 uncultured Cellvibrio sp. | reverse complement strand
CAAAATCAAAATTCAATTTGCACCTGGAAAACTCAGCACATGGTTTATGAATTGTTTATCTGGATATCGCCAATAACTTGAATGTCGTCAACCATAAAGGCGTCACTATTTACATTATTGTATTGGATACTAAACATTTGTGGTGAGAGTATAAGGGAGAGGCAACCGGGGGAAAGCGCTGAGGCCAAAGGAGAGATCATTTCAGGCACCCTCGACCAGGTCTACACTGGTCAAACTAGCATGATGATAGTGCGACCACTCGCGACCATGAAGAAAAAGTCCACCTCATAGTCCCCACCAATCCAATTGGCCTGGAACAACATTTTACCGGTCACACCGTCACGAAAATCAATTGCGAAAATGGAAGTAATTTCAAATTTGTAGATTTGAGCCGCCCCTTGGAGGTTGCTATTTTGTGAAACATTGACAACCAAATCCGGTTATCAATTACTCAAGGGGCATACAAAAAAATCCGACCGGCCGCAGGCCTGGTCGGATTTTCGTATGCGTGTAACCACTAGTACTAACTAGTAGTGCAGCTTAAAGAGCTATTCAAAACCCGCAGGGACTGTGGTCTCCGATATACCGCCGGCACCATTCACTATATCGTCACCGCGAGGCGTTAGCTGAACCATATCCTCTGAGGTGGAGATATCCAAAGCAGAATCACTGCCAATCCACGTGCTGGCCATCCAACCGAAGGGAATAACTTTATAGCCCCAATATTTCGCACTGGCCAGGGATGACTCGGTTTGGCTGCCACCGGCAAAATCAAAAGCGAAAGCAGTCGCTTGGTCTTCACTAGAGAAATCCTCAGTCAGCACCGGCTGGGTGTTATCAACTTTAGTATTTCCTAAAATTTCCACATCGTCGATTTTGATAGTTCCAGCACTGACACCCCCGTACTGAAGACCAAATACATTCGGCAGTAAGGTTCTGGCAAAATCTGCCGGAAAGTCTGCATCGGTCAAGTTGTATTCATACTCAACCCATTCGCCCGGCACAAGTTTGGAGGCATCCACCGGCAGCGAAATGGTACTACTCCACTTCCCATCCTGAATGGCAAACTGCATCCACATACCATCAGTGACGTAATCCTCCGGAATGAAAATTTTAAATTTGATTGTCACATCGCCGCTGAGATCAACCTCCTGAATGCTATTAATACTACTCTTATTAATCAGGCCACTATCGCCCGCCGAGAAGGTCACAGCTAATGCACCATCCGCCTGCGACACATTCGCCGTGCCACCCCAGTCAGCTGCGAAGCCCTCAGTGCCGTCGCTAAATGTCGCCTTGTATTGCGACGCTGTTACGGTTGTAGTGGGACGCGCATTGGGATCGGAAACTACGATTGAATCAATCAAAATAGGTTGTGTTTTACCTGCTGATAAATTGCCTATTTGCAAACCAAAGTTTTGGGCAACCGAAGCATCGGATACACTGTCTTTAAAATTCACATTAAAAACCACATCAGCCCAGCCGCCGGGAACCAAGTCGCCGATTTTTTTCGCTGCGGTATTGGTCCACTCCCAGCTAGCCCCCATCTGACCAAACAACTGGAAGTAAAGATCGGTATCACTGGCATATTCTGCCGGCAGAAAAATACGCATTCTTACCTGCAAAGATTTGGTCCAATCGATATTGGCTGCATTAGGCGCAGAGGCAGGCATGGCAACAACCGTTTGATCCCCGGCAGGCAGAATAGATAAAGATCCATTTGCTTGCGTGATAGTACTGCCGGTATCCCAGGGCGCAGTCCAGCCTTCTGTATCAGCATCAAACTTTGCCTCATACGTGGGCAATACACCGGGATAGAGCATCAAGTCATCCAGCTTGATATTACCTTTCACCGCCACGGGCTTACCGTTAGCCATTATCGCCATGCCAATTTTGGCCACCGAATTTAATTTGAAACTGGTTGCACCGTTCATTAAATTAACGGGATCAACTGCATATTGAGGAAAGCTGTAACGTATTTTATTCCAGGTATTTTCACGCAACTCTTGTGCCTGCGCCATACCGATTTTAAGCGAGTTGCCATCAGTATCGGTCACATACAGAATAATTTGTGTTTTACCCACCGGGTCAAACTTACCGCCGCCAATACTGGTGTACTCCAGATAGGGGCGATCCACATATAAAGACGCAGCAATAGCGGCACCGCCACGCAAATCCATGACCGATGGCAAGCTCATGGCATAGGCTGCACTATCACTATTGCTGGCCCAAGCGATATTCAAGGCCAATGCGGCGTCGCCCGCCGCTTCTTTCATCAAATCCAGATGATCTATGGGGTTTTCACCAACACCCGAGCCACCAAACTCATCGACAATAAACGGGACTGTAGTATTTTGCAGGCTGGTAAAGGCATTAATCAGCTTGTCATTGCTATTCCACTTAACACCATCGACATGCACCCCCAGAACAATATTGCTTTCGGTATCTGCGGCTTGCAGCTCTTGCGCGCGCCCGGCGAGGAATGCGTTATAGTCTGCGCCGCAGCCGGGCGCATCAATAACCAGGGGGAATTTAAAGCCCACCTTGCGAATTTTACGAATCAAGGCTTTATAAGTATCCAGATAATCCTGGTAACCAAGGCTGCCGGCATAGAAGATATTCGCAGGCCCCCAACCGCTGGCAATGTTGAGCATAATGTGCGATTGAAACCGGTCCTGCACCAAGACCTCAATCCACTTGGTCAACCAAAGATCGTCAACAGCACTCAGTAAAGCTGCGCTGTCGTCAACACAGGTAAGTTTGTCGTCAACCAGGGTGACGACTGCAACCAGTCCCTCATCAACAACACGCGCCATTGCCCCTTCAAAATCAGTATTGGTTGTATCCCTGGTAATTTGTAAGCGCACAACGTTTGCGTCGGTGTCTTTGATTGCGGTAATTCCGTCAATCCGGGTGACAGGGTTAGCGCCGTAAGCCAAATTGATACCGCGCAGGAACAGTGGGTTGCCCAAAGAGTCCTTTAGCAAACTGGGGCCATTATTAGTGATCACCGCAGAATCTGCCGGAGGGTGAGGAATCGCCGACTCATCAATCGAACCTGTATCAGGCACGATGGTATCCACATCCGAGTCGTTGTTGATTAAACCTCCGCCACCACAGGCAGACAGCAATAAAGCGCCTGACAGCATCACCCCATAATTAAATTTGAATTTCATAATATTACTCCGAACCTATATCGTTATTTTGGGCAAACAGACCAGCCTAGCTGATCGGGTTGTGTTCAGTAGGGCTTTATAAAGACAAGGTAACCCCAATGGCGAAACGTCGCTCCTGCACCCAGATGTTCTGCAGCTGATCCTCATATTGCGCATAGCTGTTGCGGCTTTGCTCAGTGAGGTTGGTGCCATTCACATAGAAACTGAGGTGTGGGTTTACCCAGTAGTTGACTGAAAGATCCAAATAGCCGACGGGCTCATACCAATTACCCAAATTCACTGGCTGGCCACTGGTATTTAAACCTGCGCGGCTGTCGTACTCTCGACTGCGCCAGTTGTATGCAAGACGCACATTCACGCCATCTTTGTCATACCACAAAATCATATTGGCTTGATTTTTCGAGTTAGAGGGAAGCGGCAGGGTATTACCTTCAATATCAATATCCGTCGATTCACTTTGCGAGTAGGTGTAGTTAAATTCGATACCTGTCGCACTGAGGAATTTTCCAGGTAAGAAGGTAAAGGGTTGCTTGTAACCCAACTCCATACCGTACAGTGAAGATGCGCCAACGTTTTGAGAGACCCAAACGTTGCCGGTATTGCCGCGATCTATACCATCCGCATCAATAAAGCTGCGATGCTCCTGAAAGCTTTGCACCGATTCGTTAACATCGATATAGAATAATCCCAAACCCAAAATCGCATTTTCATCGAAATACCATTCTGCCGAGGAGTTATATACGTTTGCCGACCAGGGTTTGATATCAATATTACCTTGGTCGCTACCGCCGCCAACGCAAGTAACCGTATCGCCCACTTTATTACCCGAGCTGTCAGTAACTAATACGCGATCGCCATTGGCATCGGTTTTATCGCACTGGGTATACCAAAGGCTCAACCCCGAACCAACGTTTTGCAAATCATTACGCGAAGTTGTTTTGGAGGCCCCCAAGCGCACTATCACATCATCGCTGGGGTAGAAGTTAAAGTTGGCAGAAGGCAATACCTGCGTGAAAGAACGCTCTTTGGTTTCTTTATCGTAAACAAAGGCTAAGCGCTGATAGTCAACCGCGCCGATGGAATTAAAATTATCCAGCACATCGGGAATAATATTGCGCGTCACCTGGCGCTGAGTTTGCAATACCTGCAAGCCAATATTGCCACTATAGGGAATGCCCCACAGGCCTTCACTATCATTCAGATTGAATTGCACATAACCAGACGTTGAGGCCTCATCCACATCGTATTGGTAGGCCGGATCGTCAACGGTTTTGGTGCCAGGATAGAGGCGATTCATAAAAGCTAAGGGGTTATCCCAGACCGCCGGATTTAATGCAGATACACCGCCTTCAAACCCTTTAAACGGACCAAAATCCCTGAACACAGTGATGGACGGATCTTCGGCTGTAAAGCCATTGTTATACAAGCCCGCATCGCGCAAGGCTTGTGTTTCATCGGCGTAATTAAACCGGCGCCAGTCTGGATAGCGCTGCCAAGCCTGGTTACCCGTATAAAGCTGATTGCGCTTTTCGATAGGAATACGCTGGTCATCGGCATAGCGCTGCGTGGGAGTCACATAATAAAACTGAGTGTTGTGTGCCTCGCGGTCGCCATAACGCAGCCCGGTGTCAACCGACTCCAGAATGGTCGCACCACTAAATTTGTAAGTGAAATCTACTCGGCCAACATTGAGCGTCGCATCAGTATTTGTACCCTGAGCACTCGCTTGATAAAACTCCAGGTTATTGGCATCCGAAAGATCCCGGTCATAGCTAAAGCTGGGAAACTCGCCGCGATAATCTACTGTCAAGTTAAACGGTTGAATGGGATCTTTACCGGGAATGCCGTCGACATCCACCCAGTTCCACGCCGGATTGCCTTGGGTCAAGGTTGCTTGGCGATATTGCTTTTCAGCTTCTGCATGAATATATCTGACACTCCCTTTCATGTTGTCGAGGTTGTCGTAGTCCAGTTGTAAATTTGAATTTATCGCCGCTGTACGATTGATTTTGTTGGTGGAGACAGAGCTAAATGCGGGCGAGAGAACTTCCGCTACACGCACCGTGTGAATGCTGGCGGTCTGCGGATTACCCTCAACATCGGTATAGCTAAAGTTGCTGCCATTACCCACTATTGATCCGGCCAGCAAAGTATCGTTCAAACCTTGGGGGGTTCCGGGAGTACCATTAACCTCATAGGAAGTAAAATTATTTGCGCCGTCAAAGTTCGCCTGAACTCCGCGATCATATTGATCCATACGCGAATAAAATACATCGCCTTTCAGTTTGAGATAGTCGTTAATTTCAAACTCAAAACTGCCTGAGCCACCTTCGCGCTCGCGCGTCATAAAACTTGACGTAGCACCATAACTGGTCGGTGCCAAATACCAATCATTAACCAGGTCTCCATCGCCATCCAAATCCAGCGGATCGGTGGGTGTGCCATTGGGTTTATCCAGGAAGGCAAACTGGGGGTTGGAATACATTTGATAGTTGGCGTTATAGGTGGAGGACTTAAAACCGCCTAAGGTAAAACCAAATTTTTCACCGCTGTTGTAACCCAAAAATGCGCTCAGGTTGTAATCTGGCTTTCTATCCCCAGTAGTGCCGTCGGCTTTAATTTCTTTATCTGAGCGACTGCCTTGTGAGCCCTCGTAACGCAGATTGCCAGTAAAACCTTCCTTGAGCGACATGGGACGAATAGTTTTAAGATCCACGATACCGGAAATACCGCCGGCAATAGCAGAGGCCGATTGAGACTTATACACATCAACGCCCGAGATCATGCTCGCGGGAATATCTGAATAATTCGCGCCTACATCGGTAATATTCCAGGGGCTTAAAAATTGCTCCCCATTTAAAGTTGTTAACACCTGCGGCATGCCGCGGATATTGAGTGAGGTGCCCTCGTTGGCCTCGCGCTTTATCTGCACCCCAGTTACTCGCTGCAGTGAGTCGGTAATAGTGGTGTCTGGCAATTTGCCTATATCCTCAGCGACGATGGAGTCGATGACATTGGCTGACTGACGCTTTAAGTCAATCGCCTTGGCCTGCGACTCACGCACCCCTTGAACGACAATTTCCTCAATGACCTCGCCGGACTTTTCAGTGCTAGCAGATTGCTCTTGGGCTTGCACCGCAGACGCGGCCAAAACATAACCTATGGCAAGCGCCAGGGCTCTCTTTTTCAGGATAAAACCTGGATGGTCTAACATGATTTCTTCCTCATTTATTTATGCGTTATTGGTAGCGACTGAGCTCCGTTCAGCCTTATTTCAATGGCACCCGTGCTGAGTATTGCAGCCTCGAATGCCGCGGAATCACAGCCAGGTTCCCTGGCTGCATTTAAGCCAGACAGGAACTAAACGTGCGTCAAAGAAATCTGGAATGGGAGGTGCGGTACTACAACGGAACGCTCCGCAACGGGATGCTCCGCGAAGGTAAAGCCAGTATCACTCGCAAATAGGGCGGGGATATGCATAGTTGGTTCTCCGGTACACGCTTTATTGTTATTGCAATACTCATAGCGTTGCGGCCTGACCGACAGCAGGCCCTGCCAGCTGGGTCACGCCGTTCGCCTGGCGCTTAATCAGTCCTTCCTAAAAATAATGCCCAAAAATGTAACCGGTTTCAAGTTTAAATGTGATTTATTTTTTTGCCTAAGAATATTTGACTACTCAGCGCATCCATACGCCACAAGTAGACAATCAACCCTGCATGAATTAAAAGTCAATAAAATCAAATATTTAATTAATTTTAACCGCAAGAATAGACAAGTTCGGAAGGTATTGGGAAAACGATTTATAACAGTGAGAATCAGTCTTGCGTGAAAGTAAAAATGCGCCAAAAGAAATCGGTTTCAGAGCAATTGGGGGCACGCCAGACGCATAAATTCCAATATCACCGGCGAAAATACCTCGCCGGCCATAGCAGCCGCCGCGCCGAGCAGGATTAATCAGAAGGGAGAAGCTTTTCGATTCGGCTAGTCAAGCGAGGATCATCCGGTTTTACCCGACTGCCAAAATGCTTAACCAGGTTTCCATCCTTATCCACCAGGTATTTATTGAAATTCCAGCTGGGTGCCTCAGAGTCTTTAGCCAACTGTCTGAATACCTTGTTAGCCTGCTTGCCCCTCACATGGGTGGGGGCTAGCATGGTGAAGGTCACGCCGTAATTGAGGTAGCAAATGGTCGCCGCTTTGCCCTCGTCATCGTCTTCCTGCTTGAAGTCATCGCTGGCAAAACCCACAACCACTAAGCCCTTATCCTTATAGCGCTCGTAGACGGCTTCCATCTCCTTAAACTGGGAGGTAAATCCACAGTGGCTGGCGGTATTAACGATAAGTGCAGGCTTGCCCTGCACAAGCTGGCAAAGATTGACCGATTCTTTGGAGTGAAGTTTGCGGTATTCGCCCTGCAAGTATTCCGGACAGGCGCTGGCCGCCAGGCTATAACTCAGACCTAAACTCAGGCCCATGGCCAGCAACAGTGGTGATATCACCCAAGGTTTGGCCAGTGCAGGCAGTGACTTGAACATAAGATCATCCTCTTAATGAATCAGAGGAATGATACGCGCTTTAGGGAAAATTGGATGATGAAATGGATCAGCTCACCCGATTAACCCGGGTGAGCGCATCCCTAATACCAGAAGGAGACAAACAGGCGGAAAACGTCGGCGTTGAGCTTGTATAGCGGCTCGCTGCCCGCTGCGTATTCCTGCGGTGAAACCCGCGCATCGCGAAAGTCGTCGTATTGGATATCAAATCTGTCCCAGTAAAAATTTACTGTGGTTTTTTCCACCCAGGGAACCCAGCCGGCAGGTACTTTATAGGTGACTCCCAGGCCAATAATGGTGGAGCTAAACGGGCTTAACTCTTTATCGCGGGCCAAAAAGTTTTGCGCATCTTTATAGGGAAAAAGGTCGCTGTAAAAATCTGCCGCAGTTTGGGTATAGCCGCGATACTTGCCTTCAAAAATCCAGCGATCCTTGTAGGAGTGGGTATAGCGCAGCTCGTAGTTGCTGGCCTCCACTCCCCAGTTGTCGCTATAGGTGCGGTATTCCGCGCGAATCGAGCCGCGCCAGGGCAAATGGTATATGGCTCTTATGCCATAGGCATCGCTATTGTGGGTGTGCGGATAGCGCTCCTGCTGATACTTGTAACCGCCAGCGCCATCGAGATAGCGCACCGAGCGATAGGGGTTGTTTAAACAGCTTTGCTCATCGGTAATATGCTGGCACTGGTCGGTGTAACTGTCATAACTGAAAGAGGCCAATAAATTTTTGGTAACAATTTGCGAGGCATTGATACTGTACTTGCGACGCTGCAAATCGCGGCTGTATTCCGGATCGGTATTTTGCCCGACAACATCCTGACCAAAGGCCACGCCAAAACCCAAGGTCGTCAAATCGCCAAAAAAACTTTGATCGACGCCAAAGGTGTATGTTTTAGCGTTGTAGTCGCTCTCGTCACTTTGGGTGTAACCAAAGTTCATGGTGGAGCGGTTGACCATGTACTGGCCAGTAAAGGATTTCTCCTTGCGCTCTTCGGTATAGGGGCTGGCGGTGGCTTGCACATCGATTGAGGCGCTGCTCACCATATCGACATAGTAATTGCCCGACAAAGACACAGAGGTGCCGATGTTTTTACGCACCAGAACCGAGGGCCCCTGAATTTGCACACCGCCGCCGTCGAAGTCGTGAAACATAACGTCGACACGCTCATCCGGTAAAACAGCAGCATCTACCAAGGCACCAACGGCCAGCAGGAGCGCCAGCGACAGGCGAACCAGCAACTTAGTTACAGCCACAGCCACCTCCCGATGCGCCATCACCGCCGCGCGCCGCTTCGCGCGCGTCGTAGGCGTGATGCAAATAGCTATCGGCCACAGGGTCGCGCTCGAAACTCATGACTTCGTCGGCGATATTGGCGCGCTCGTAGGGCTTAACCCAAGGCTTGAGGGGACCGCAGGCCGCCAGGAGCAGCGCGACGGCGACCAGTGTCAGGCTGCGTTTAATCATTCGCGAATCAGCTCCCGAATTTCATCGCGGTATTTGTTTTCGTCACCGGGTTTGTAGC
>CBINKF010000073.1:0-9284 GCA_966251115.1 uncultured Cellvibrio sp. | reverse complement strand
GGCAGGGCGGCTGGCTCACTGGGGCTGTCGTCGGTTTTTTGCTCGGCCAGGTATTAAATTTCAACAATAAACTGGCCAACCTGGCCAATGAATTGGAAAAATTAAAAGCCTGGCGCCGTCAGCAGGAAAGCAAAGCGGTACAAAATGTATCTGAGCCGCCCACCAGGCCTGCGGTAACAGCAGCGGCGACGATTGTGGAGGCACCGCAGTCTGAAGCACAGCTCAAAGCAGAAGCCGCTAAAGAGCAACAGTCCATCGCGACTATCGCGACTATCGCGACTAAGATTAGCGAAGTTCAAATACCTGAAACCAGCCTTGAGCTTGAATTGCCCGAACAAACCCAATCGTCTAATACCGCTGGTCCCGCTGGAAGACAGCAGGTTGCTCGCGAGCAGACCCTGGGCCCTAAAGCCCCGGCCGCTAAAACTCTAGCCCCCCCAACCCCGGACCCTGTAAGCAAAGCGGTGCAATGGGTAAAAGATTTCTTCACCCAGGGCAATCCGATTGTGCGCGCCGGTATGGTGGTGATGTTTTTTGGTCTGAGCTTCCTCGCCAAATACGCCGCCGGGCAAGGCTTTTTCCCTATTGAATTCCGCCTCGCGATTATCGCGTTGGTGTCGGTCGCACTGGTGGCAATCGGCTGGAAAACCCGTAATCGCGAAGGCGGTTACGGCCTGGTGCTTCAGGGCGGCGGTGTAGCCGCGCTTTACCTAACCCTGTTTGCCGCTGCCAAAATGTTTGGCCTTATGCCGTTAGGCGCAGCCCTGGCAATTATGATTTTGGTGGTAATGCTCGGGGCCGCGCTGGCACTTTTGCAAAACGCGCAAGTGCTGGCAATTATGGCCACCGCCGGCGGCTTTTTAGCGCCCATACTCACCTCCGATGGCTCGGGCAATCACGTTGGCCTATTCAGTTACTATTTGGTACTTAACCTCGGCGTGCTCACCATCGCCTGGTTTAAAACCTGGCGCCTGCTCAACTGGATCGGTTTTGTGTTTACCTTTGTGATTACGTCCATCTGGGGGGTGTTGCAATATCAACCTTATTTTTATGCCAGCACCCAGCCCTTCCTGGTGGCTTTCTTTGCACTTTATCTTATTGTCTCGGTTCTCTTTTCACTCAAGCAGCCTCCGCGACTAACAGGCCTGGTGGATGCGAGTCTGGTGTTCGGCTTGCCGGTGGTCGCCTTTGGCTTGCAAACCGCGCTGCTCAAACATACGCAATACGGGCTGGCGATAAGTGCACTGGTTCTTGCCACAATTTATACCGCTTTGGCCAAGTGGCTGTGGGGCAAGTATCGCCAAACCCATACGGCATTGATCGAAAGTTTTATCGCGCTGGCGGTGTGCTTTGCGACCCTCACCATTCCCCTGGCGCTGGGCGCCAAGTGGACATCCGCCAGCTGGGCGCTGGAGGCAACCGGGCTTTTGTGGATTGGTATGCGCCAGTCGCGGCGCCTGCCCCGGGCGGCGGGTTATTTATTGCATATCGCTGCGGCCTGTTCACTGTTACTTGCCGGTGAACCCAGGGCAGGGGCTATCCCATTGGTGAGCGGCGATTTTCTCAGCCTGGCAATTTTATCGTTTACCGCTTTGGCCATTGCCTATCTGCTCCACAGTTACCAGGATGCCGTTAGCATCACCGAAAAATCTTTTGAACTCTTGATAAGTCTGGTGGGTTGGGGCTGGTGGCTATTTGCCCTGGGCATAGAAGTCGATGGCCATATTGCTAATGGTTGGCGCTTTGCCAGTGCGATTATCCTGGTGTGCGCTTCAACAGCAGTAACGCTTTGGCTGAGTAGACGGTTAACCTGGCCGCGATTAAACCGTCTGGGTTATACGCTGTTACCCTTAATTGGAATGGGCGCCTTGTTGGTATTAGGGGATGGACTTTTTGGCAGCCACCAGCGCGGGCCATTGAGCAATTTTGGATGGCTCGCATTGTCGCTATTTTTTGTATTGCAATACCGCTTTCTGTGGTTGAAGCGGGAAAGCAAAGCGGCAATTCTAGTCAGTAGTTTTCATATTTTAACTGCCTGGTTTTTGTTTTTTCTTATCGGCTGGCAAATCAACGCCTGGGAGAACCAATTCAATTGGGGCGAAACGCTTAGCGCTGTTGGCTGGTTTGCGGGCTTAGCTTTGCCTCTAGGCTTTTTGCTCTATATGGCCCCCAAATCGCGCTGGCCATTTGCGCAGTATCTAAAAGATTACCGCAGCTACATTCCTGCTCCCCTCGCGCTACTGTTAGGCTATTGGTTTTTAATCGTAAGTCAGTTAGCGGGTGCCACAGGACAATTCTATTTGCCAATCATTAATCCTCTGGACCTCGTCCAGGCGGGATTAATTATTTTGGTGATTTATGGTGTTAAGCGCGATTTTTTCCAACTGCAAAGCGCACCGCCCGCGATTCGCATGGGCCTACCTGGGGCCCTGGCATTTGCCTGGTTAAACCTGGTGATGCTACGCGCACTGCATCAATACCTGGCTATAGATTACACCCCGGATAGCCTGTGGAATTCCAGCCTGGTGCAAATGGCGCTGTCGATTCTTTGGGGGCTATGCGCACTGGCGGTAATGAACACGGCGCGACGCTGGCAGCAACGCGAACTGTGGCTGGTGGGAGTGAGCTTACTGGTTATTATTCTGGTAAAACTGGTGTTTAAAGATCTGTCCGGCCGCGGCACCCTGGCTGGGATTATCTCCTTTGTGGCGGTAGGCGCGCTTATGTTGATTATTGGTTATGTCTCGCCTATGCCAGCAAAATCAAGGCCAGCAAAGGCAATGCCTTCAACGCCTGAGCCTGCAAAAAAGCAGGGCGAAGATACACCGGAAGCAACTTAATTATTTGGCCACCGAACATTCAGGAACCGCTTCATGCTCAAAAAATATTTCGCCCTTGTCCTTTTTGGAATCGCAGCTGCGGCCAAAGCTGAACCCCTGGCTGTTTATCAAGTCGGCGGTAAAGCTGTAGAGAGTCGGGGAATTTATTTGCAGGCTTATCTTGATCACAGTATCTACAAACTGTCGCAGGATTCACGCCTGTCCGACCTGCGTGTTGTCGATGCCCAGGGCAAGCTCTTGCCCTATGCACTGGACAAACCGGAAGTACAAACCCTGGCCAGGCTACAGCAAACGGCCCTGGCGTTTTACACCATACCAGCGGGCGCGACCGCAAAGGATTTGCAAAGCCTCAACCTTGAAAAGCTCACCCTGGATACGCAAAAACTTGAACTCCAATTTGCCCACCAGTCTACGCCAGGCAGCAGCAGGGCAAACCCCGGTTTTTATCTGGTGGATTTAAAAGGCATTACACAGGATATTGACGAGCTGCAATTCGACTGGACTTCGACCAGCAACCAACTGTTACAGGTGGTTGTTAGCGGCTCCGACAGCTTGCAGGATTGGCGGCGCATTAACACAGCGACCTTGAGCCATTTACAACAAGCCGAACCATCGGCAACGCCTGAAACCGCTGGCCTGATCGTGGATAAGGTCCCGTTAAAACTCCAAGCAAAAAGTTTTCGCTTTTTGCGCATTGAATTTCCCGCGGCACCTGACGGATTTGTGTTAAACGCCCTGGCAGCGCAACACCAATCAAATTTACAACAACAAAATTTTCACGAGACCTGGTCAGAAGCGGGCAGGCTGGCGGAGGATCAGCAGTCTGCTCTAAGAGCCGCCAGTCAATTAAAGGGCGAACCGGTAGCTGCCTGGGAATTTCACCGCGACGACCTGGCAGCGGTAACCCGCGTAGGTGTGGATTTGGGGCAATTTGCCTATGGCGACAAACTGCGATTGTTCTCGCGCACCAGCGCTAATAAGCCCTGGCATCTGCTCTATGAGGGCACCTGGTTCAATGCCCAGTTAGGCGATGTCTGGCAGCATTCCGGCAGCCTATCCACCTATGCCAATAGCGACAGTTTTTGGCGGGTAGAAATGGACCAGTCAAGCCGAGACCAGGCTGAACCCAAACTTGAATTTTCGCGTCTGCAGGATCGCTTGAAATTTATCGCCAACGCCCATCCACCATTTCGTCTGATTATGGATGCACAGGCGGCAGGCCCCAACCAGAGTACCAGCGCGCAAATTCTCGCCCAGCTTACCCAGGGCAAAGCAATAGCGTGGCAAACTGTTGAACTATTGCCGCTATTGGATAAAAACATTCAGGCCAGCCGGCCAGCGGCCAAAATACCCTTAAAAACCTGGGCATTTTGGATAGCCCTGGTTGCCGCCGTTATTGCACTCTTGTGGATGGTTCTGCGCTTGTTCGCGCAAATGCGTCACACCAAGACGCGAGAAACCTGACAAATCTATCAATTTAACTGGTGGCTAGGCTAACGCAAAAAAAAAAATGAATATTGCAGGAATTTTATGAGGTTGTTAGACAGATGGCGACAGCGCGGCTGGCAGGAAATTAGCCGAGAGGATTACCAGCGCGCCTACAGCCAATATGGTGGCAGCGTTATTACCCACCCGCAAATTATCTCCAGCATGTCGTCGAGCATCGAGGTGCCCATAGAGTTTTGGGGCAAATTTGAAGCAAACGAATTAATTGCCGCCGCGCCCACCTGGGGTTCCCATATCGCTGGAAACAAACGCAAATTAAAACAGCTCGGCAAGTATGATGAAGTCGATCTGGGCAATATGGAAGTTATCCTGCCCGTAGCTGCAAATGTTAAAAATATTCAAATGGGTTTTAAGGGCGCGTTTATTGCGCATTTGCACGAAGGTCAAATCAAGGGGCTGCGCAAGCAGCGCGAAACCATCAGTGTGTTTAGCGGTTACCAGAGCGCTAGGTTTTCCAAAAAATTCCTTTACAACCGCAAACGCGAACTGCGTTTACTGGAAGAAATCGGCTGCCAGGTGCGCGACCTGAAGGAATTTAGCCCAGGCCAAATAGCGGACTGGTATATTCAATTGTTTGAGCGGCGGTGGCATAAAAAACCCAAGGCATTTCAGGTAATTGCGCGGCAATTTGGCGTGCTCTGGGAGCATATGCTGGGAAAAGTCCTGTTTGTTAACGACCAACCCATCGCTGTGCAGCTGCTGATTCTGGCTGAATCCCCGCAGTGGCTTTCGCTGGAGTATTTGAATGCGGGTATAGATGTGAGCTTTCAGAAATATAGCCCCGGCAGCGTACTCACTTATCTCAATACGCAAATGCTCAGCGACCTTGCGCTAGCCAAGCATAAGGCGTTGCGCTATTCCTTTGGACGCACAGATGCCGATTATAAATCCTTGTGGTGCGAAACCCTGCCGGTGTTCAACTTGTGAAAAAGTCTTCGTTTAAACGCTATGGCTTTGCGCTGAGCGCAGTATTTTTGTTTCTGCTGGCAATAGCGGCCCATGCCTACCTGGGGGCGTTGTGCGTGCTGCTCGCCATTTACGTCATAGATGCGCTTATATTTTCTGATCACATCTACTACCACCCCAGGTGCAATTACCAATTTAACTTCAGCAGCGCCAGCCACTATAAAGCCCGTATCGAGAATGGCCAGTTACTGGTGGAGGTGGGGCAAGAGAGTGCTTTTGACAGTTGTATTTTGGCCCTGGATATCAACGCGAGCTTATTGGGCAAGCTGTTTGATCCCTATGTGGAAATACAGGCTGGCGATGTATATTCGCGGCAATATTTTGAGCGCGGCGTCCAGGGAGTCAGGTATTTAAACCTGTCGCGTTTTTGTGCGCAGCTGGGGCGCAAGGAGGAGCCCGTTAAGCTCACTACAGGCTTTTGTAGTTATAAAACTGACGACTTAACCCTCAACTGCTTTACCAATGCCAGTTACCTGAACAAGCGAGCGCTGATAATTTCACCTCACGCCGACGATGCGGAGCTGGCTGCCTTTGGCTTTTATAAAAACGCTGCGGCTGTATTTATCGCGACTATAACAGCAGGTGAAAGCGACGCTTCATTATTCCAGCGGATGGCCCAAGGCGATTTAACCCAGGCCAGCCAGTTAAAGGGGCAATTGCGCGCCTGGGACAGTGTCGCAATTCCTATTATGGCGGGGCGCCATGTAGAAGCCGTTAACCTGGGGTATTTTGATAACACCTTAAAAAAGATGTTTGCCCAACCGCAACAGCACATCTCCTCCGACACCCACAGTTTAACTAACGGCAAACCCTTTCGCGGCTATAACAAATATCCACTCGCTAATGATATTGAGGGCATAAATAGCTGGGAAAGTTTACTCAAGGATTTGGCGGCCATTGTGCGCGAGTATCAGCCAGATATTATTATCTCGCCTCATCCGCTGCTCGACCCTCATCCCGATCACCAGTATGCCACCCGCGCTGCATTAATTGCCTGTGAACAAGCGCAGCTGGCTCCGCAATTTCTTTTGTATGCCAATCATTTTCATCATACCGACCTCTATCCATTCGGCCCGGAGCACAGCGATCTGCCGCTGCCTCCCAATTTTTCTGCAGTCCCCCTTGCAGAGGGGCTTTATAGTTTTCCATTAAGCACGGAGGATCAACTGGCCAAGGTATTTGCTTTGCAAATGATGCACGATTTAAATCGCCCAGCACCCATAAAAAAGCAGGTGCGGCGCTGGCTGCAGCGCATAATAGGCCGGTCAACAATGCCCTACGGGCAGGATGAATATTTGCGCAAGGCAATTCGCCAACAGGAGTTGTTTTTTGTCTCTTCCCTGGCGGGAGTTAAGCAGCTTTTTTCTTCCCAATAAAACCAGGGCAATGCGAGTAAATAAAACCTGAGCAAAGCAAATGGTGCTTTGCCCAGGCAATTAATCTGCGCGGCTTGTTGCGTTTTTACACTCTACTAAGTTGGGCTTGGTTAACCTCAAAAACCGGGTAATCCGTATAGCCGCGCGCGTCACCACCAAAGAGCGAACTTGGGTTCAGGCTATTTAACGGCCAGTTATATTTAATCCGCGCCGGTAAATCCGGGTTGGCGATAAAGGGGCGGCCAAAGCCGACCATATCCACTAAACCCTGGGCGAGAATTTCCTCCGCGCGGGCCTTGTCGTACTTACCTGTCACCAGGATTGCACCTTTAAAACGGGCGCGTAATTGCCGGCGAAACTCCAGGTCTATTTGCGGCGCATCGTCCCAGTCGGCTTCGGCCAGGTGGATATAGGCCAGACCCATCTGCTGTAAAAACTCGGCAGCTTTTAAGATTGTGCTTTGAATTTCCGGGCAATTCATGCCGCGCGCGGTAATGAAAGGCGCCAGTCGAATGCCGACCCGCTCGGCACCCACTTCGGCAACCACAGCGCTTACGACCTCTTTTAAAAAACGCAGGCGATTGTCCTGATTGCCGCCGTATATATCCTGGCGCTGGTTGGAAGTGCTGCGCAAAAACTGGTCAATTAAATAGCCATTAGCGCCGTGAATTTCCACACCGTCAAAACCCGCGGCTATGGCATTGGCGGCAGCCTGGCGGTAATCCTCGACTATATCCGCAATTTCGCCCAACTCCAGTGCCCTCGGTGTAGGGCAGCTAAGTTTTTCGCCGATTTGCTTTTCCTGGTTGAATACCCACACCTGGCCGTCAAAAGCTACTGCCGAGGGGGCTACCGGTAATTCGCCCTGATGAAAACTGGGGTGCGACATACGCCCCACATGCCACAATTGCAAAAACATTTTTCCGCCCTGGGCGTGTACTGCCTGGGTCACCTTGGACCAGCCGGCGATCTGCTCGGCAGAATAAATACCCGGCGTAAACGAGTAGCCTTTACCTTGGGGTGAAATTTGCGTGGCCTCGCTAATAATTAGCCCGGCACTAGCGCGCTGGGCGTAATAAGTTGCCATTAACTCGGTGGGTACATCGCCCGGCTGGGCGGCGCGACAACGGGTTAGGGGCGGCATAAGTATGCGGTTGTTTAATTGCAGCTTACCCAGGGTGAGGGGTGAAAAAAGTGTGCTCATGAGTTTACTCCCAGTTTTCCAAAACAATTTTTCCGACGGTTTTGCCCGATTCAATCTGGCGGTGCACAAGGCGTAAATTTGTGGCGTTAATCAGGCTTAACACCTGATTGAGGCTGGTGCGAATAGCACCCCTGTCAATTAAATCCGCCAATGGAACAAATACGCCCCTGGGGTTTAATCAGCTCACCCAGGGAGCGAGGGTGATCTATGGGTAAATAGGCTTTGAGTGCGACAGCTTTCATGAAGGCTCCTGAAGGATCTAGGCGGCTGTATCGCCGATTGATTTAGCATGACGCTCAGTCTAAAGATTAAAAAAATATTTGATAATTGGCGCTAAAGTTGAATTACTATTAAAAATATTTTGACAATAGACGAGTTCACCATGTCTAAAGATTATTCACTGCAGGACCTGGAGATTTTTTTGCGGGTGACCGAACTGGGCAGTATGAGTGAGGTGGCGCGCCAGTTGGACCTGACCAACGCCGCCGTGTCTGCGGCCATCAAGCGCCTGGAGCTGGCCCTGAATACCACACTGCTGGAGCGCACCACCCGCCGCCTGGGCTTAAGCCAGGCGGGGGAACGGTTTCTGCCCTTTGTGCAGCAGGCCCTGGCGGTACTGGACGATGCCGAGAGCGACCTGCGCCAGCATCAAGCCTGCGCCCTGGGCAATATTCACCTGGGGGTTCCCTCGGATTTAGGCCGCAACCTGCTGCTGCCGCTGCTGGACGAATTCCAGCGCCAACACCCGGGCATCAACCTGGTGGTTCACAGCTCTGATGCCATGCAGGATCTGTATCGCGAGAATCTGGATTTGGTGATCCGCTACGGCGAGCTGCGCGATTCCACGCTAATCGCGCGCAAGCTGTGCGATAACAGCCGCATACTGGCGGCATCACCTGGATATCTGGCTAAAGCGCCCGCGTTAAATAACCTGGAGGATTTATTGGGGCACAATTGCATCTGCTTTTATCGCAATGATCGCCCTTACGACCAATGGGAGTTTGTGCGCGATGGCCTGCCGATAGTGATTCAGGTCAAAGGCAATCGCTTTGCCAGCGATGGCGACTTAGTGCGCCGCTGGGCCTTGGCGGATATGGGCGTGGTTTATAAATCGGCGCTGGATATTGCCGCCGATATTCAGCAAGGCAGTTTGCTGCCGGTGCTATACAATCGCTACCAGGGGCAATATACACCGCTCTATGCGGTATATAAGGAGCGCAAATACCAGCCTTATCGGCTCAAGGTGTTGGTAAATTATTTGCAAACTGCGTTTCAATCAGCCAATGGGCACACAGAATTCGCTAACATTTAACTTCATCTTTTAACACGCAAAAAATGACAGAGGCAAAACCCATGAAACTTATTATAGAGCCGCGCATCCAGGATATTGGC
>CBINKF010000072.1:0-9337 GCA_966251115.1 uncultured Cellvibrio sp. | reverse complement strand
CAACGAGCTGCTGACCTATATCAACGACTGGAAAGCCTACAAACCCGGGCTGTTTGTGTTTGGTGAGGACCTGGTAAAAGGCACCGGCTGGGGCTCGGAAATTGCCAATGACAACGCCAGCGCGGTGATTCGCCCCTGGTGGTACACGCGCACCACCAGCGATCCATCCAACCCCAACGCCGGCGGCGACTCGGGTTTCTCGGTGCTGGACTTCTCGCTCTTCTCCACCTTCCGCGACAACCTGACTCACGGCAGCTTCGGCGGTATCGGCGGGGTGATTAGCATGGACTGGGTTTATGGCGATGCCACCAAACTGGTGACCTTCTTCCAAAACCACGATGTGGGCCCAGACAATGACTTTAAATACCGCTACGGCGGCGACCCCGCCAACGCGGCTATGGCCTATAACCTGCTGTGGACTATTCGCGGTATTCCCACCCTTTACTACGGTGAGGAAGTGGAATTCCAGGGCGGCCTGCCCCAGGACATCTCTGGCAATAGCGATACCCTGGATCAAACCGGCCGCGCCTACTTTGGCCCGGTGTTGGACAACGCGGCGACTTCGAGCAACGCGCTCTACCAACACATCAAACGCCTTAACCAAATTCGCGCCGCGGTGCCCGCGCTGCAAAAGGCGCCTATGTCCAAAGTCAGCGAATGGGGTGCGGGTATGAGCTTTGTGCGCGACCTGAGTAGCCAGGGCAGCTATGCGGTGGTGGGCTTGGCGAGCGGTAGCGCCCAGTCGGTTACGGTAAGCGGTGTACCCAACGGCACCTATAAAGATGCGGTAACAGGCAACAGCATCACCGTCAGCAGTGGCAGCATCAGCTTTAGTGTTGCCGCCTATTCCGCGGGCATCTATGTGCTTAACGGCTCAGGCAAAATCGGCTCAACCGGCACCTATTTGCATTAATTCACTGCCAGCATTATTTAAAGGCCGGGTGAGCAGTCACCCGGCCTTTTTTATTTGCCAGAGTCAAATTTTTCGACACTGTTCAAACGGCGTTTAGGATGTAAAGCTAATGTAAATTGCTTTTCAAATAACTGAATTAGCAACTACACATTTAACACTTTAAAATTTCCTACAGGCTCTTTTATACTCAAGCGAATGGCAAGCTACCGCCATGGCCTTGTTGCTCTGCTCACAATCATTACTCAAGGATAGTTTTATGTACGCGCAGAAAATCCGCGAAATTCTCACCGCCCATGGTCGCCTCAGTATCAACCCGCAAGAGTTGGGCGATAGCGACGATCTCTATGCCGCCGGACTAACGTCACTTACCACCGTCAATATTATGTTGGCGATTGAAGACGCCTTTGATATTGAGTTTCCCGATAGCAAACTCAATCGCAAAACCTTTGACAGTATTGAATCGCTGGTGGATGTTGTTACTGAACTGAGCGATTAACCCAACCACATCGAGGGACGCGAAAATGAGTAATAACCATTGCGGCGATTTTTCTGATCTCTGTAGCAAAGTTCATCAACTTGGCAAAGAGGTAATTGCCCCGGCAGCGGATGATGTAGATCGCCAGGCGCGCTTTCCCCAAGAGGCCTTTAACGCATTAAGGTCGCAGCAATTGTTAAGTTGCTATGTGCCCGCCGAATTTGGCGGTATGGACCTGGGTATAAAACAAATTGCCAAGCTGTGCGAAATACTTGGCGGCTACTGCGCCTCCAGTGCGATGATTTTTGCCATGCACCAAATTCAGGTCGCCTGCATAGTCCACCACTCCACCGGCTCGGAATTTTTCCAGCAGTTTTTACGCAAATTGGTCAGCCAACAATATTTGCTCGCCTCGGCCACCACCGAACTGGGTGTGGGTGGCGACCTGCGCTCCAGTATTTGCCATGTGGAAATTACCGGCGAGGAGTTTTCCCTGGCCAAAGAGGCACCGGTAATTTCCTACGGCGAAGCTGCCGATTTTATTTTGGTGACCTGTCGCCGCGCCGCCGATGTCAATGCCTCGGATCAGGTGCAGGTGTTAGTCGATAAAAAGACGACTTCGCTCACGCCCATTTCCGATTGGGATACGCTCGGGTTTCGCGGTACCTGCAGTTCAGGTTTTTCACTAAAAACCCAGGGTCATATTCAACAGATTCAGCCCGCGCCCTTTGCCGATATTCTCGCCCACACCATGCACCCGGTGTCGCATCTGGTGTGGGGTTCACTGTGGCTGGGTATCGCCCAGGACGCGGTGACCCAGGCGCGCGCCAGTGTGCGCGCCGCCGCGCGCAAAAATCCTTCCACTCCACCTATATCGGCCCTGCGCCTGGCCGAAGTGGACGAGCAACTGTTCAGTATGCGCGCTGGCCTCTATGAAGCCATAGACGAATATGCGGCCAAGTTGGACAGTGGCACTATCGAAGCCTTTAACGACTTTGGTTTTGCAATTCGCATCAATCACGTAAAACTGCGCTGCTCGGAAATGGTGGTGGATATAGTTAAGGATGCGCTCGCGATAGTCGGCATCATGGGTTACAAAAACAATACGCCCAACAGCCTCAGTCGCCACATTCGCGATGCCTTGGGCGCGGCGCTTATGGTGAATAACGATCGCATTCGCCAACACAATTCCAGTATGCAAATTATGGTGCGCGAAACCCACTAAGCGGGCATCGCAAACGCCAACTCATAGCGGAAACAGGTGAACTATGCTTGAGGTAAAACCGCTCAAGGCGAGTGAGTATCAACGCCACCCAATCCACAGCGGCGAGCGCATCTGGGCTGAAACCAATTGTTACGCCGATGTGCTCATCGAATTAATTCACGGTTTGGGTTTTGAACCCAGCGCCGCCCTGGCGTTTACCCTGGCAATAGATTTTGAAGGTGACCAGTGGACTTTTTTTAAATTTCCGCACGAGGATTTATTGCAGCTTTTTGGAATCGAAATTCAGGAGTTTAATCCCTGGCACTCGCTGGCAGATCATGTCGCAAAGCAAATAAGCCTGGGGCGCCCGGTGTTAGTAGAAATGGATTCCTTTTATTTACCCGACACTGCCGGTACCGCCTATCAACTGGCCCATGTCAAATCCACTATAGCGGTCAACGCCATAGATATAGAGCAAAAAATTCTCGGCTATTTTCACGGCCAAAGTTATTACGAATTGCAGGGTGAGGATTTTATCCAGCTCTTTCAGTTGCAGGGCCTGGCCCACGAGCGGGTGCTGCCACCCTACATCGAATATGTAAAATTGGGCCGCAATAATCAAATTCCTCAAGGTGAGGCGCTGGTCAAAGCCTCGCTGCAATTGTTAAAAAAGCATTTGCAGCGAATTCCCGCCAACAACCCCTTTAGCACATTTAAATCGAGCTTTGCACAGGATTACGAGTGGCTGCTCACCCAGGACATAGAACAGTTCCATCGCTATGCCTTTGCCACCCTGCGCCAATACGGCGCTTGCTTTGAGCTTATGGCGACCTATCTCGATTGGTTGCAACAGCATGGGCAAAAGCACTTGGAATTCGCAATTACCCAATTCATCGACATTTCCACCCAAACCAAAGCCCTGCAGTTTCAACTGGCGCGCAGCCTGGCACGCAAACGGCTATTGGACACCTCTCCGCTGGAGCAGATGGCGGAACAGTGGCGCTCGGCAATGGCTTCTCTGCGCCAAAATTATGGGGACACCGCCTAATGGCAAACCACCTGGATTTGAGTCAGTTCAGCTGGCAATGCACCGCCACAGAAGCAGGTGAATGCTCTGATCCCGGCCAGCTGGTTGATTGCCATTTACATTGGATTCCCGCGCCTGTGCCGGGCACCCTGGCCCAGGCCCTCAGCCTGCATCCAAACCCGCTGCTTCCCCCAGTCGATAGCATAGAAAATTTTGATTGGTGGTACCTGTGCGCGTTTAACGCCCATGCTGGCCAGCGCCTTTTGCTGTGCGAAGGGCTGGCGACCTTGGCGGCGCTCTGGTTAAACGGTGACAAGCTGGGTGAGAATCACAATATGTTTTTACCGCTTCAAATTCCGGTCACACTGCTGGAAAAAAACCAGCTGCTGATTTGCTTTCGCTCCAACAGCCAATTTTTACAGCAAAAGCGCCCGCGTCCCAGCTGGAAAACAAATCTAGTCGATAATCAACAGCTGCGCTGGTTGCGCACCAGTTTATTGGGCCATATTCCCGGCTGGTGCCCTGCTATTCCGGTGGTCGGCCCCTGGCGCAATATGTCGCTCGTCGCGCGCGAGGCCATTAGCCTTAAGCTGCAAAAATTTTCCGGCCTCCTGGATAGCGAGGGAAATTTTTTTGCGCAATTTCTATTATCAACAGATAACCCAAAGTGGCTGAGTGCCAATGCAAGTTTGCAAATAGGCGCTTATCAATTTTCGTTGACAGTAGAAATTCAATCCGCCGGCCAACTGCAGTTAACGACAACAGGATTTATTCCAACTGAAGCCCGCTGGTTTCCCCACACCCACGGCGAGCCAGTGCTATTAGCCTGTAATTTACAATTGCGCCTGGATGAGCAAACACTCGATATAAATTTGGGCCAGCGCGGCTTTAGGCAATTGCAACTGAACCGTCAACAGGGGTTGGTGGAGTTGGTTGTCAATCAGCAGCCAATTTTTTGCCGCGGCGCCTGTTGGACAGTTGCTGATTTATTGTCATTGGACAGCTCGGAAACTCGCCTGCGCCCCCTGCTTTTACTCGCCAGGGAAGCGGGCATGAATATGCTTCGCGTCGGCGGCACTATGGTTTACGAGAGCGACGCTTTTTATCAGCTGTGCGCTCAGCTGGGCATCATGGTGTGGCAGGATTTTATGTTCGCCAATATGGATTACCCGGTGGATGATCCGCAATTTCTCCAGTCGATTCAAAGCGAAGTCGAAGCGCAAGTAGAGCGCCTGGCTGAGTATGCCTGCATCAGCGTTTACTGTGGCAATAGCGAAGTCCAGCAGCAGAGCGCCATGATGGGCAAAGGTCGCGAGCACTGGAGTAATGATTTTTTTGACAACTGGATTCCCACTGCAATTACGCGAATCCAGGGCGATCTGCCTTATTTTGCCTCGACCCCCTGCGAAGGAGCACTGCCGTTTTCGCTAGAACAGGGGCTAGCGCATTATTACGGTGTAGGTGCCTATCGGCGCCCACTCAATGACGCACAAATGGCGCAAGTAAAATTCACCCCGGAAACCCTCGGCTTTGCCAATATTCCCGAGCCGGAAATTATTGAACAAATCTTAATGGGCGGCCTATTCACCGGCCATCACCCGCGCTGGAAGCAGGGCGTACCACGCGATTCATCGGCCGGTTGGGATTTTGAAGATATCCGCGATCACTACCTGGCACAACTCTACGCGCTCAACCCGGTTGAATTGCGCAGCCGCGAACCCCAGCGCTATCTGGAACTGTCGCGCGCCATTAGCGCCGAGCTTATTCTGCGCACCCTCGCTAACTGGCGCAATCCCGCTCATCCCTGTCGCGGCGCACTGCTCTGGTTTTACAAGGATCTTCAGCCCGGCGCCGGTTGGGGTTTACTTGATAGTGCCGGCAATCCCAAGGCCGCTTATTTCGGATTTAAACGCGCCAGCCAACAACTCGCTGTGTATTTTATCGATCGCGGCCTCGACGGACTTTATTTAACCTTAATAAATGAAACAGCCACAGTTAAACCCTGCAAACTGGTATTGCGCAGCTTTTTGCACAACAATCAAACGCTTTACATCGAGCGGCAGTTGGAGTTAACACGTGAAGCGGAATTGCTCTGCATCAACGAATGGCTGGGCTATTTTACCGACCTTAATTACAGCTACGGGTTTGGCCCCGCACAGCAGGATCTGGTTCACATTGCACTCTATGAGCAAAATTCAAATTCATTAATCCACGATGATTTTTATTTTGTAAAAGATTATCAGCGCCATCCCATGGCAACAGCGGATATTCACACCCGCGTGGAAACTGACGCGCAGGGTAATAGCTATTTATACCTGTCCTGCGCTCAACATTTGCAGTTTGTTCGCCTGGATATTGCCGATTACCAGTGTGCAGATAATTATTTTCACCTGGCGCCCAGGGTTGAGCGCAAAATTTGCCTGTTACCCAAACAACCGGCAGCCGGCGTAACCCGCATAAAAGGTTATGTGGAGGCGGTGAATTTGCTCAATCCCTGGAAAATTTCCAGTTAGGTGGATAGCGGAAATGACAATGACTGAACGCCAAGCCACAGCACTCTACCCAGGTGTAAATCGTCAGGCCGGCTATTTGGGTTCAGCTTCGGAGGCGCTATTTGTTTGGCAGCACTGGCCAGCAGCGGGGGAATCACTCAAACAGAACATTATTATTTGTCCCAGTTTTGGTCACGAATACACTCACGCCTATCGCTCGCTCAAACACCTGGCCGAATCACTCGCCGACCGGGGGTTTAATGTATTTCGCTTTGACTACAGCGCAACAGGCAACTCCCCGGGTGATGAAGCGGATAAGGTAAACCTGGACAACTGGGTGGAAAATATTGTTCAACTCAGTCGCTGTCTGTGCCAGCACTATCCAACTCATGGTTTGAGTTTTATTGGTCTGCGCCTGGGTGCCAGCCTGGCTTGCCTCGCCACGACTAAGCTGCACGCCGACAATATTCCGGTAAATTCCCTGGTGTGCTGGGAGCCCATTATTAAAGGCAAAGCTTATCTGCGCGAGCTAAAAGCCGTTGCACGTATGGCCAACTACGCTGAGCCTGAGGCCGATGCGGATTATTTGGAAGCCGCTGGCTTTTTAATGAACCTGGATGTGCAGGCTCAGCTCGCGGCGCTGGATTTAAGCCAGCTGCAGCTAGCACCTGAAACAAATATTTTGCTGGTGAGGCGCAATGATCGCGCGCTGGTAAAAGCCGCGGAGGGTTTGTTTTTTCAACACCCGGCGCTCCGGCAAATAGAATTACCCGGTTACGCAGAAATGATGCTCGAACCTCAGGATACCCAGGTTCCCCATGCTGCCATCCAACAAATAGCGCGCCTGCTAGGGGATTATCAAATTGATAAGACACTAAATCCTATTGTGCAAATTCCGCTACACAATGAACTGAAATTTAGCAGCAACTCCCATTTGTTAACGGAGCGCTGCTGCTGGTATAACCGGGAAAAATTCTTGTTCGGCATAGTCACCAGCCCTGGCACAGCACCTCGCCATTTACCCACGGTTTTGTTGTTTAATTCCGGCTCGGTTCACCACGTTGGGCCCAACCGTATCTACACCCAACTGGCCCGTTATTTTGCATCTCAGGGCTTTAGGGTTATGCGCTTGGATGCGGAGGGTTTGGGCGATAGCAGCTTCCATGTAGCGGGCTTGGAAAATCATCCTTATCAGCCCAATGCCATTGCCAATGCACAGGATGCGCTGGTGTTTTTACAGGCTCAGGGCCTGGGTGAGCAATTTGTATTTGCGGGCATTTGCTCGGGCGCTTATACCGCCTTTAAAACTGCCCTGCAGCTTTCCACCAATGACAAAAAGCCCTCGGCCCTAGTTTTAATAAATCCCCTCACCTTTCACTGGGTTGAGGGTATGACACTGTCCGATTCAAAAGATACGCAGTTATTTAAGGATAAAAACCTTTATGCAAAATCGATAAAGGACGTAAAAAAATGGAAGAAGCTGCTATCCGGTGGAGTTTCACTCGGACATCTAACACACTTTGTTGTGTCCATGGCTGGCAAAAAATTGCTCCACACAGCCAACCATATTAACCAGCGCTTTTTTCGCCAAACGCTTTTAATGAAGGAATTTTCAGCGCTGCTGAAAGCAGGCATCCAGGTTCATTTTATTTTTTCTACCGACGAACCTGGGCCGGATATTATTAACCGCGATGCAAAGTTTCTTTTTAACAGGGCTTTGCGCCAGGGTAGCTTTTACCGCTGGCATATAGATCCGGCCAACCACACGTTTTCGCGGCGCGCTATGCGGATGCAATTAACGCGAAACCTGGGGACCATTTTTGAGGCTATAGCCAAGGGCAGATAATTTTTATGATCAGTCTCGTACAGGAATACTTTTCCCAGTCTGCGCTGCGTTTTCCCGACAAAACTGCGGTTGCCTGCCAGGATGAAACCATTAGCTATCGCCAGCTGGACGCCTATACCAATGGCCTTGCCAGGTACTTGCCGGTTAAGCGGGGAAGCCTGGTGGGATTTTTTCTGCCTAAATCGATCAACTCCATTAAAGCCATACTCGCTATTTTAAAAGCAGATTGCGCTTATATTCCGCTGGATGTGAATTCACCTGCACCGCGCTTGGCGTCCATAATCGCAACGGGAAACCTGCAGCTGGTGATAGTCAACCAGCAGACAAGAGCGCTTTTTAAAACCCTCTTGCCTGATTCACCCGTTACCTTAATTTGTTTGGATGAACTGGCGTTTTCGGATAGCGCCGCTATCGACTATAAAAACCTTTCTATCGATTTAGCTTATGTACTTTTTACCTCCGGCTCTACCGGTATTCCCAAAGGCGTGATGATTCCCCACAAGGCAATTATTGATTATATCGACTGGTGCGTTGAAACCTATGCGCTTACTAACGAGGATATTATCGCCAACCACGCGCCCTTGTATTTTGATAATTCCACCTTTGATCTCTATACCGCATTCAAAACGGGGGCCACCCTGCATCTGGTACACGACGAATTAAATGCGGTGATACCACGCTTGATTAAATGGCTGGATGAGCGCGCCATAAGCACATTTTTTTGTGTGCCCTCGGTATTGACGCTACTGCAAAAATCGCGGCGGCTAAAGCCCGACAATTTTTCCAGACTGCGCCATATTATTTGTGCCGGGGAGGTCCTGCCAGTTGATCTGCTCAGGGATTGGATGCAGGCCTATCCCCATATTCAATTTACCAATATGTACGGCCCCACCGAAATTACCGTGGACTGCAGCTACCACCTGATTCAGCAACTGCCCGACGCCTCGGACAAGCATGTGCCTATTGGCAAGGCGCGCAAAAATATGGCGCTGTTGGTGCGCACAGCGAGCGGTGAATTATCGACCGAGCCTGGCGCCGAAGGTGAATTGCTGGTGCGCGGAACCTCGGTGGCCTATGGCTATTTAGGCGATACAGAACGCAGCCGACAACAATTTATCCAAAATCCTTTGCACAATATTTTTCACGATCCACTTTACTGTACCGGGGATCTGGTACGTATTGATGAGCGGGGTAATTTTCTGTTCCTGGGCCGCGCCGACGATCAAATTAAATTTTTGGGTTATCGCATAGAGCTGGGTGAAATTGAAGCCAGCCTGCGCAAGCTTTCCTGTGTGGCGGAGGTGGTGGTGGTTTTTAATAACTCGGCCGATGAGAGCCAAAGGGAGCTGGGGGCGTTGATTCAATTGGCCACCCAGGTAA
>CBINKF010000071.1:0-9430 GCA_966251115.1 uncultured Cellvibrio sp. | reverse complement strand
TATGCGCAGCCTTTGGCAGCCACAGCGCACCATTGATTTTGCAGCCGCAGCAGCCAGACGCACGGCCAGCAATTGCGCCTCCAATTCCGCCTCCGCCAGCGGCGAAGTATCGATAAACTCTATGCGACTGTCGCTCAGGTCTTCCGCCGCCACCGGCAGCGGGTTGACACTTAACACCCCCTGCTCGGCATTAAAACTAAATACCCCCTGATCGGTGTGCATCACCGCCTTGGTGCGCACTACCGGCACCGCCATCAACCAGCCAAATAGCTGGTTAAAATCGAACTGAATCTCCGGCTTGATCAGCCAGCCGCAGGCGAAATGGCCCTCGCCCTGACTGGCGCGGCGGACAAAATCCTCGCCGTCGGGCAACTGCACCTGGCTGTTATAGCCCTGGCTGGGAGGGCGCAAGCGATCATTACCGGCGGATGCCTGGGCAGATTTACCCGATTTGGCCGTTGCTTGGCGCGGCAAATCCAGCCACGCCAGGTCCAGCGCCCCCTGAGTGACCCAAGGTGTCAGTTTTTTGGAAGGCGCAAACGACTCCACCAATTGCTCAAACCTGTTACGGTCGGAATCGCTGCAAAGATCAGCCTTATTGGCCACCAACACATCGGCTACCACCAGTTGGTTGTGGAAGGTATCGTTGCTGGTGTAGCGCTCATCGCCCAGCTTGCGCGGGTCCACCAGGGTGATAGTGGCACGTAAATCCAACACATGATCGTAATGCTCCCCCGTCAGGGTACTGATAATTTCTGCCGGATGCCCCAGGCCGGTGGGCTCGATCAACAAGCGGTCCGGCTGGGTGCGCTGAATCAGCATATTCAACGCCATCTTCATCGGCAGGCCGGCGACGCAGCAAATGCAGCCGCCCGGCACTTCGCGCACCGCTACCCCCGGGGCCTGCAGCATGGCGCCATCTATACCAATTTCGCCAAACTCATTGACCAGTACCGACCATTTCTCAGCCTCGGGTTTGTGCTTAAGCAGGTGAGTGATAGCGGTGGTTTTACCTACGCCGAGAAAGCCGGTGATGACATTGGTAGGAATGGGGGGATGGGACTGGGACATGGGCACCCTTGCTCAACTGCGAAAATATTACCCTCATCTTACTGGTGCCACAGCTTTGCAGAAAGTGCGAACTCTTATTAATTGAGTAGGCGAAATCGAGCGCCAATGTCACAAAAGGTAAAATATTGTAATCGTTTACAGTCTCTTTGCGATTATTTAAGTGTCAAATTGGCCTAATTAACAACATGGGCCAACAAACCACAAATATCTACATCTTAAGTATTTATTCTTTAATATCAATAATATAAATAACTTTATCAACTTAGTTTCAGACCGCTTGTGCAAAATTCCCGATTTTTTGGCGACTGAAAAGTCATTAATTTTGTGCGCCTTTGCACTAATTCTTGATTGAAAATGTAAACGGTTACAAATAGTATTTGCAAGGTCCCTGTAAGCCAAGCCCCCAATTCTTGTCCAAGAGTAGTGCGGGGACAGCCCCGGGAACCAACACAATAACTATGGAGAAATGCCATGAGAAGAGACAGCACCCAGAGAAAAACTGCCATAAGACCTATTACAGCAACCCACAAGACACTATTGTCCAGTCTGATCGCCGCCTTGATCGCCTCTGGCGCCCAAGCCCAGAGCGGCGATATTGAAGAAGTCGTGGTGACCGGCATCAAAGGCTCGCTGACCAGATCCATCGATGTAAAACGCAACGCCGGTTCGGTAGTCGACGCCATTAGTGCGGAAGACATAGGCAAGTTGCCCGACGTGACTATTGCCGACTCACTGCAGCGCGTGAGCGGTATTCAGATTCGCCGCAGCGCCGGTGAAGGGGCTACCGTCAATGTGCGCGGCCTGCCCCAGGTGAGCACCCTGCTCAATGGCGAGCAATTTATCAGCGCAGGCTCCATCACCACCCTGCAGCCAGATTTTGCCGATATCCCCGCCGAGTTGCTCTCAGGGGTGGATGTGCTCAAATCCTCCCAGGCCAAAACCCTGGCCGGTGGCGTAGCCGGTACCATCGACCTGAAAACCCGCCGCCCCTTTGATTTGAAAGAGGGCTGGACCTTCGCCGGTTCGGCCGAAGCGACCAGTGGCTCTTTTACCGATGATACCGGCAGCAAGTTCTCCGGTTTTGCCGGTTTCAACAACGAACAGTTTGGCGCCGTATTTACTGCCAGTACCTCCAAAGCCACCCTGGCCGATTATCGCTATGGCATGTACAACGACTGGTGGTTCCGCGGTTACCACGAGGATGACAGCAACTGGCCGGGCTGGAATCCCGCCACCGATGTCACCGGCGACGGCGACACCAATGACGCCATCTTCGGCACCATCGATTACGGTGTAACCAACCGCACCACCGAGCGCGACCGCAACGCCTTTACCGCCTCTTTCCAATACCAGGCGTCAGACAAGGTGGAGCTGCTGGCCGATGTGTTTTACACCCAAATGGACCAGTACAAGCACACCAATGGGGTAGTGGCCGATAACGCCTGGGCGCAATACGACTGGATAGATCCGGTAAACCTGACCAACCGCGGCCATGGCGCCGAAGGCCATACCAATGAGGATCTGTACACCACCGATGTGTTCGACCTTTACGCCGTGCGCGTGACCGCCAAGGCGGAGAGCGAGGTGGACAAGCGCGACTCCACCAATATTAACCTGCAGGCCAATATCGAATTTACCGATAACTTCAAAGGCACCCTGCGCTACTTGCATGGCGAGGCCAATGCCAAGCACACCGGCAATTTCGCCGATGCCTTTATCACCAGTGGCCAGCAGCAAAACCTGCAGTCCACCGTCGACGGCGTTAAACACTATGTAAATCCCAACGGCGAATACGACCCCAATAACCCGGGCGGTCGCATCCTGGTGCACGCCGATATGTCCGGCGATCACCCCAGTTTTGTCTACCCCGAAGGTTTTGGTGACTCCATCGACAAATACACCCTGGTGTCCACCTTCTCCGAGCACAACCACGACGACGAGGCCAGCCTGGACGTGCTGCGTTTTGACGGCAGCCTGGAATTTGACAATGGCTCCTTCGAGTTTGGCTACCGCTATGGTCAGCACAGCGTCTCCACCCGCGATTACGACCTGGCCGCACCTTTCACTCGCAACAACGCCGATGGCGAATCAGAGACAGCCTATGCCAAGTGGAAAGATACCGGCATCAGCATCAGCGATGGCGGCGATACCATAGGCACCTACCTGCCGTTCAGCGCCCTGGATGAGATGGGCTATATCCACCAGGTAAGCGACTTTGGCCCGGCGGCCAAAGGGGTGAGCTATTACTTCATTGACCCGGCGGCCATGGATGACGCCATGAAGTTCCAAAACTCGCTCTACCCGGGCAACGTCAAGGTCACCAACTGGGCGCGCTCCTACAAGCTGGATGAAACCAACCACACCGCCTACTTCCAGGCCAACCTGGACGGCGAGCTGGGCCTGCCCTACCACGCCAACCTGGGCATGCAAGTGGTTAAGAACCTGTACGACATCACCAACTACGGCGCCGCGCCGACTTCAACGGTTGATGTGGATGGCACTACCTACACCGCCATCTCCGGCACCCCCGGGCCCAAGGTGGACACCACAGTTACCCGTCGCGATACCATCGATTTTTTACCGCGATTTAACCTGGCGGTGGATTTAACCGACGACCAGAAGCTGCGCTTCTCCTACACCAAAACCATGACCCAGTTGAATGCCAATGACCTGGGCCTGGGCTTGAGCTACACCACCAACTACAACCCGGACCTGGGCGTATTCCAGGTGGTGAGCGCCAGTTCCGACGGCAACCCCAATATGAACCCCTGGCGTGCCGACAACCTGGACCTCAGCTACGAGTGGTACTTCAACGACCTGAGCATGGTCAGCCTGGGGGTTTACTACCTGGATATTGAATCCTTTATCGGCACCCAGAGCTCCAAGCTCTACGGCGTACCCGATCTGGATGGCGTAGTGCGCAACGATGGCATAGACCTGACCAGCCGCACCAACGTCGATGGCGGATCGATCCAGGGCTTTGAAGTGGCCTATCAACAGGCCTACGACTTCCTCCCCGGTTTCCTCAGCGGCCTGGGCTCCACCATCAACTACACCTACTCCGAAAGCGAAGGTGGCGATAAAGACTTCTATGGTAAAACCATGCCCATGGCCGACAACTCCCAGGACCAGGTCAACCTGATCCTCTGGTACCAGTACGAGGGCTGGCAGGCGCGTATTGCCTACAACTACCGCAGCGAGCGCTATATAGGTAAGCCCTGGAACGATGGTCACCCCATGGCCTGGTGGTCGGCGCCCACCACCTATGTGGACGCGTCAGTGAGCTATGACATCAACGACAATATCAGTGTCTACCTCCAAGGTCAGAACATCACCGAAGAGTACGAGAGCACTTATATGCAGTGGCAGGATGTGATGGTCAACCAGAACGTGTACGAAGCGCGTTACACCCTGGGCGTAAGGGCTAAATTTTAATTAGCCTCAGCCAATAAAAATCCCCACAGGTAGCAACCTGTGGGGATTTTTTAGCAAGAAAAAAACGGTTTTAACTGCGCAAGCGCGCCAATTGCTCACGGTGATCGGCGTAATTGGGTGCGCAGCGATTGAGAAAGTTTTGCACATTATCCAGATCAAAACTGGCTTCGCGCGTATTGGGCTGACGCAAGTTGTTGGCATTCGGGAAAATACCCATACCCGCCAAAATGCAATACCAGGAGGGCACCGGATAATACTGCGCCAAGTGCAGGCGGTTTACTTCAGACGCTAAATCCTTACCCGCCATCCAGGCGCTGTAAAGCTGCAGCATAGCTTCAGAGACATCGCGCGGATTAGCAGTATTGGCTCGCCAATATTCACTATCGCTGCGCGAACTGGTTTTGTAGTGAGTGACAATATAATCGCGGGTTCCATCAAAATAACCGTTAAGACGGCGATTAAATTCACTGCAAAATTCGTTGGAAAAATTGCCGCGGGTAAACAGCTCGACAAAAATCGCCGCCGTCTGCTGCACTAAAAACAATGCCGTAGCTTCCAGTGGTTCAATAAAACCCTGCGACAGCCCCACCGCCAGACAATTGCGACTCCAGTGCTGTTCGACCCGGCCAACTTTCATTGTTAAATGGCGCACCGGAATATCAGCGTCGAGCAGACCTAAACGCTCACGCAGTTCCCGCTCGGCCTCATCGGCAGAGCAAAACGCCGAACTGTAAACATAGCCATTGCCAAAGCGCTGGGTTAACGGAATTTGCCAAGCCCAGCCATGCTTGAGCGCGCGCGAGAGGGTAAATGAAGGTAAGGGAGCATCTTGCGCAATAGCCGAGGGCATAGCGACAGCCGCATCGTTGAATAAATTATTGGCGTAACTTTTAAAGGGAACCGCCAGCGACTGCTGCAACAACAGGCTGGCAAAGCCAGTAGCATCTACAAAAAAATCGGCGCCGAGCTTTTCGCCCTGATCGCACACTACTGATGCTATATCGCCAGCTTCATTTAACTCCACCGAGCGCAGGTGGCGCTGCAAATAGTTAACGCCAAGCGCCTCGGCTTTGCGTCGCAAAAACCTCCCCAGCAGCGCGGCATCAAAGTGGTAGCCATAGTGCACATCAAAGGGAAAATAGTCACCGCCCTTGGGGCCGCGCCCCTGCTGCGCAAGATACGCGGCGATAAAAAATTTATCCGGATGCGCTTCAACTTGGGCGCCCGCGACGCGAGCCTGGGCGTTGTGCATAAAAATCGGCAGGCTGTGTTTATCCAGCAGCGAAGCAAAGGGATGAAAGTAGGATTCAAAGCCGGGCTTGGTTGACCAGTTATCAAACCTGATGCCGCATTTGTAGGTGGCGTTGCACTCGGGCATCCATTCGCTGTCGGCTATACCCAGGGTCTCAAAAAAAGTTTTAAGCGCAGGCGTAGAGCCTTCGCCTACCCCTATGGTGCCAACCGCCGGCGACTCCATCAGAGTAATATCCAGCGGCTGCCGTTGCCAGGTATTGGCCATTATCAGGGCGGTCATCCAACCCGCGGTGCCGCCCCCGACTATCAGGATTTTTTTATTATGCATTGTGGTGTGCGCGCAAAAATTAGCAAAAAATGAGCGCTAATTTTCTCACGCTGACGCAGCCTGCAACAAGCCATTTCGCACTTGAATATTATTGCTGGTGACGACTATTTAACTGATCCACCGCCAGCGCTAAAAACATAAAATTGGTGGCGCCGCCGCCCAGCACATATTCCGTCTGCTGCCAAAAAAATGGCCAGGTTTTTAGCTCGGGTAAATCCGGGCGAATTAATGCCGTGCCCGAGACAACACCGCCGGGAATATAGGACCAGTCAGCGCGGTTAACGCCATAGGCGACTGTGGCTGAGTGAGCGCCGACGCCCGAGGCAAAGGACGCGGTGTTTTCACCCGGGTGTACCCCCAAAATAAAATTGAGTGCATTTTCATAGGCAGCTGTGCCCACATACTGCGGCCAGGCCTGATTGAAAAAATACTGATGCACGCCCAGCTCCTGAATCGTCCAACCGGCGCCCCAGATATTGGGCTTATAGGGCACGCCATAGGGCGATTCGGTTTGCGCGCGCGCACTTAATTCGGCCTGGTATTTTTGCACTGCGGCATCTATAACCTGAGCGAATTCTGGGTGTGCTTTCAGCGCTGGCCATACTCGCGCCAGCATCCAGCCGGTCTGGTCTATTTTTTCTGCCAAAGATGTTTGCAAGCTCAGCAGCTCATCCAGATATTGCTGTTTGCCGGTAGTGCGCAGCAATTCTGTCAGCGCAAACGTGTGCTCTGAAATTTGATCGATACGATCCTTGGCTTTTTGATATATAGCCTCAGCCGCTTCGAGTGACTCGCGCGCCATTGTTGGATTGGAGGATTGTAAAACCCGCGCGGCGGCGGCAAGGCCGGCGGCCACATAGGCTTCGCGATTGGGGTTGTCCTCGGTAAATACCCAGCGGTCATCAGCATCGCCCGAGCTGTCATTTTTGCGCTCGCCAGCAGTGAGTTTGGCGTTGTAGGGCAGGTTGTCGGTTTGCACTGAACCATCGCCCAGCAGCACATATTGGCGCACTGTCGGTGAAATTATGCCGCGATAAAGTCGGCCCAGGGATTTATAGCCGCCGAGCACACTGAGCAAGCCATGTTCAATTTGTTGCAGCGCATCGTTTTTGCCATCGCCCTGGTGAATCTCCACCAGCTTTTTCTGCTCGTCGATTAGCGTCGAATCCAGATTCAAGTTGAATTCCTCCACCATGGCCGCCAACAACCACACAGTGCCCATTTGCGACTCGACGCGCAGATCGTAATCGCCGGCGTCGTGCCAGCCGCCCTGATTGAGGCCGGGCACCCGCTCGCCCGGTTTAAATTGCGTGAGTGTGGAGGGGCCGGAAATATAGCCGTCGATATGGTTGTAATTAATCGGCGCCATGCGCGCGTCATCCTGGTGATCCAACCCATGCCAAACGCGATACTTTTCATTCACGCGCATATGGCACATTTGCACCGGCAAAAAATACTCCAGCGTCGGCTGCCAGACATTGCGCGCCAATACATCATCGCCAATGCGAAACACCTGGGACTGCGCACCGCGATAATAAATTTGATAGAGCCCCGGCTGTTTGATGTCAGAAAAATCCAGGGTCATATATTCATAGCGCAAAAACTTGCCCCAGGGTTTAACCCGCTCGGTTTTTACCAGGCTTTTACCGGTATCGCCCAGGCGATAGACTTGCGCTTTATCGGCGCGCGTGTCGCGCGCGTCCTGTTCAATCACCAGGCGCTTTTGCTGGCCTGTGCCATATCCCACTTGGGACACTTGCAGCACTGGTGTATAGCGCCAATTTTTTTCCACATGGGGTGCAATGATCCATTGAATTGCATTTTTACTCGCACCGGCGGGAATAGCTTCGCGCACAATAAACCAGCCGTTATTGTGATTGCCGCGACCGTCCCAGAGCTGCAGCTGACCTGTCTCACTGTGAATGCTAACGCGCTGCAAATTCGTTTCGGGGGCAACCACCAGTGTTTTTCCGCTGGCCATAGCCGCGGTTAAATAGTCATCGCCAGTTTGAATTAAAGGGCCGTTGGGTTGCTGCGGAAAAATGCCGCCGCTGTTATCCATCAACCAGGATTTACCAAACAATAACCCGGGAAATAATTCCAGGTTAAAGCCCACCTTGCCAATCCACTCCGGTGGCAGTGGTTTATCCAAATCGACACTGACCTTAACCCGATTATCACCCAGGGCGGTGACGTTCACGCGATAGCTAAAATTTAAATCGGGGTAATCAATGGGGTTAAAACCGCGGCGATTTTTACTTGGATCGGGATACGAGAGCTGCTGACTGATGCGCTGGGCCTTGACATCAATTTTTTGCTCGCCGCCAGCGGGCATGGGCGACCATTGGCCGGGGGAAACCTCCAGGCGCAGATCGCCATTGGCGGCTACCCGGGTGCCGTGTTGAATCAGGGTTACGCCGGTTTGGTGGCCATCGGGATAAATATCGCTAAACACAGTGACATCCAGACCGGGCATGGAAAAATAGCCCTGATCATTGAGTTGCAGCTGGTCTTTTAATTGCGGCAGGTCTTTTATTTGCGACAGGTCTTTTATTTGCGACAGGTCTTTGGCCTGTGCAACTGCCGCACAGCAGATAAACGAAAGGACTATTGATAGGAAAAATGCGCGCATGGTTTATTCTCATTGTGTCCGGGGCTGGTGCTCAGCCAACTTGTACACAAGAGCATAAAGCAAACCCGTGCGGGGTTTTGTCGATATTAGTTAATTAGTGTTAATGATGGCGCCAGGTTTTTATTGGTACACAATATCCTTGTAGGTGGGAGCCAGCAGCGCCAGCAATCGATTTTGTGTCGCCACCGGCACCTGGCGTTTTTCCATGGCCAGAATCAGATCATCCACCAGGGCATTAAATTCGGTGTTGGTGTAGTTGTGCCCGGCGTGCACCACCAGCAGTGTTTCGCCGGTGTAGGTGCAGGGGCCACCGGACTTTTCGCAAATATAATCGCTCAGCCCTTTTTTAAAGTGGGCGATATTTACCCCCAGATAGCGCGGCTTGATGCGCTCGTCTTTGGCAATTACAAAAATCAGCTCGCGAATTATTTTGTCTATGCCCTCATACTCGCCGAGATCCTGGTAGAGGTTGGTGTTCTTGGAGCTGGCGCATCCAAGTAAGCACAAACAACTCCAGGCGCAGCTCAGCCAGAATATTTTGTTCATGGTTAAAAGCTCCCCTGTAGTGAGAGATACCAGCCGCTTTGATGGCGAAAACTGGCCACCTCGCCCAGGTCGGCGTAGGCGGTGACCAGGGCAATATTTTTGTTGGGAAACCACGCCATAAATAGCGTGCGCCAGTCGTCCTCTTTGAGTGCCGATAAATTATT
>CBINKF010000070.1:0-9441 GCA_966251115.1 uncultured Cellvibrio sp. | reverse complement strand
TTCCGTGGCCGACTTGATATCGTAGGAGCTTTCGCTAATCACCTGGAAGCCGAGGTTTTCCAATACCGGAATAACATCTGACAGAGTTAGTGGCAAGTGTCGGTGAAACAATTGAAAGCGCAGGTGCATGGCCTCCAGCTCCATGGGTTGATAGATGCGAATCTCAACCCCCTGGCGCTGCTGTAAGGCGGTAATCGCTTGAATATCCTGCACGGCGGTACGCGCATCGTATTCCTGCTGATAGCTGAGCGAAAACGCATTGCGATACTCGCGCAGCTGCAGCGCCGCCTGTTCTTCGCCCTGCACCTCCAGCAACGCGGCGTAAAGGTGATCCTCCCAGGAGCGGGTAATATTGATAATACCCGCCTCCAGGCTTTTCACTTCCAGATCGGTCGCGGGCAAGCCCTCGGTGTTAAACACCAGGTAGACGCGCGCGAGTATGGATTCGGAAAAATAAGTGGTAAATTCACAGTCGTAACTGCCCAGGGCGCGCCCCAATAGCTCCTGAATTTGCAGGCGAATACGCGTGGAAAAATAATCGCGCGGCACATAGATTAAAAAGTTTACAAACTTGCCAAAAGGATCGCGCCGCATAAACAGCCGCACCATGGCGCGCTCGGCAATTTGATTAACGCCGCGCAGGGTTTCAAAGAGTTCGGTACTGCTGCTGAGGAAAATTTCGTTGCGCGGAAAGGTTTCCAGAATCTGGCGAAAATTTTTGCCGTCGTGGCTCGCCTTATCCAGGCCGTAGAGTTCAAACACCTTGGATACTTTGCTACGTATTAGCGGGATATCCCAAGGGCTCATTAAATAAACCTGCGAGGTATAAAGCCCGAGAAAGCGCGCCTCGCCCACCACTTCACCCTGCTGGTTAAAACGTTTGATAACTACATAGTCGGAATAGGCATAGCGGTGAATATGCGCGCGCAAGGCCGATTTGGAAAAGGTGATAACCTGGGGCACCAGATGGAAGCGCGCCATACCCTCGTTAAAATCATCCAATGCCAGAGGCGCAATAATCTCGTCGCGCAGCGCAAACAAGCCCAGGCGCCGCGCGGGAATTTCCTGTAGATATTTGCGTCCATCCTGTTCAACAAATTCGTATTCGCTGTAGCCGAGAAAAGTAAAGTGATCCTCAGCCAGCCAATGTAAAAATTCGCGCGTCTCCTCCACATTGGCCGCCATCACTTCGGTTTGGGCATTCACCAGATTTTGCGCCGCCGCCGAAACCGCCGCTTTCATCGCCCCAAAATCACCGACAACGCGTTTTACATCGCGCAGTACCTGCTCCATCCTGGTGCCTATATCGGCCAGGGCGGCTTCGTCGCTGAGTTTGCTAATTTCCAAAATAATCAAGGCTTCCTTGGCGTGGCCGGCACCGCCATTTTCATAGACCCGCTGCAGCTGGCCCGCGCTATCGCGTTCCAGGCTGAGCACAGTGCTCTTGAGCGAATGTATGCCGATGTTGTGGCGGTTGAGCTCGATGCGAATGGAATCCACCAAAAAGGGCATATCCTGCTGCAGGATCAGCAGTACCGAGTGCGGGCAAATCCAGCCCTCCTGCGCCAGGCTGGGGTTAAACGCGCGAATAAAGGGCTCGCTGCCATCAAATTTTTGCAGCAGGCGCCAGGCGTAAAACAGGCTGCCGAATACATCCCCCAGCGGGCGTCCCAGCAGCTCTTGCAATGGAAAGTGATGAAAATACTTGCGCGCCAGCAACATAAAGGAATCCAGCTCCTCGCGTTTAAGGTGGGCGGCAGCATAGGTTTCCAGTTCTATTAAAAAGTCGAGCAGATGGGTTTGGCTTACCAGTGGACTGTTCACAGTCGAGTCTCCGTGGGTTTAGCCGGGGACTGGGGGCTCTGGCGGATGGTTTTATTGCACTTGTGGCCGCGCGCGGGCCTTGTCAGTTCTCCGGCTGCACCCTTAAGCCTAGTCGAAAAAATTGCATAAACAGTTGAAATTATTGGGAACCGCCTCAAGATAGCGAAGTCTAGAAAGCGCCCCCAAACTGGATGACATCATCCCCGGCGGGCACAAAATTAACGAATAAATGCGCTGAAAAGGTACTCCTGCCCATGCACGCCTACCAACAGATCCAATCCCTGAACACTTGGCTCAATCATCAGATCATCGGGCAGGAGCACCTGCTGCAGCGCCTGCTGATCGCGCTCCTGGCGGATGGCCACCTGTTGGTAGAAGGCGCTCCCGGCCTGGCCAAAACCAAGGCGATTAAAACCCTGTCGCAAGCCATTGAAGGCGATTTTCACCGCGTACAATTCACCCCCGACCTGCTACCGGCGGACGTAACCGGCACCGATATTTACCGCCCCCAGCAGGGTGTATTCGAGTTCCAACCCGGCCCCATTTTCCACAACCTGGTATTGGCCGATGAAATCAACCGCGCGCCCGCCAAAGTGCAGTCGGCACTGCTGGAGGCCATGGCCGAGCGCCAGGTGAGTGTGGGCAGCAAAACCTACAAGTTACCCGAATTGTTTTTGGTGATGGCCACCCAAAACCCCATTGAACAAGAGGGTACTTACCCTCTACCCGAAGCCCAACTCGACCGCTTTTTACTGCATGTGATTGTGGATTACCCCAGTATTGAGGCTGAGCGCCAAATCCTTAAATTGGCGCGCAGTGAAGCGGCAGCAGTTGACGTGCCCCAACCACCGCTAATCAGTCAGGCCACGCTCTTTGCCGCGCGCAAAGAGATTCTCGACATCCACATGGCGGAGCCGGTGGAGGAATACATAATCCAATTGATTAATGCCACGCGCCGCCCTGCCATTTATGGCGCAGAACTGGCGGATCTTATTGAATATGGTGCCAGCCCGCGTGCCACTATCGCCCTGGATCGCTGTGCCCGCGCCCACGCCTGGCTCAGCGGCCGAGACTACGTCAGCCCGGAAGATGTACAGGCCGTGGTTCACGACATACTGCGTCATCGTCTGATCTTGAGCTTCGAGGCTGAAGCGCGCGGTATTAGTCCCGACCAGGCGATCGACAAGCTGCTGTCTCTGGTGGCTGTCGCTTAAGGTCGGTGCAACTATGAGCACCCTTAACACCGCAACTGCCCTGCCCCAAGGCGCCTACTGTCAGCTGGAAAACCTGCTGGGCAGCCGCTTTATTGCCGGCGATTTAAAGCTGGGCAAGCTGAGGCCGGCGCGCAGCCTGCTGGCCGGCAGTGAGCGCACCCGCTATCGCGGCCGCGGGATGGATTTTGAAGAGGTGCGCCTCTATCAACCCGGCGACGATATTCGCAGTATTGATTGGCGCGTCACTGCGCGCACCCAGGTGCCCCACACCAAACTCTATCGCGAGGAGCGCGAGCGCCCGATTTTTGTGTTGGTGGACCAGCGCTCGCCCATGTTTTTTGGCAGCAAGCGCTGCTTTAAATCCGTGCTTGCCGCCTATCTGGCCTCTGCCCTGGCCTGGGCCGCCATGGGCAATAGCGACCGCATTGGCGGCCTGGTGTTTGGCGATAGCGGCCAGCGCGAAATTCGCCCGCGCCGCAGCAAACACGCTGTGCTGGAGCTTATTCATCAGTTGCAGGATTTTAACCACCGACTCAAGTCGCCCTTGGTGGCGCCCGGTCAGCCAAGTCAAACCCTGGCGGAATGCCTCGCCCATGCGCGCCGCGTAATTAAGCCCGGTAGCGCCGTATTTATTTTGAGCGATTTTCAGGACATGGATGACCGCTGTGAGCGCGAACTATTTAGCCTGTCGCGCCACACTGACCTGCGCTTGATTCATATTTACGATCCGCTTGAGCAAACCCTGAGCAGCAAAGCACCGCTAAGCCTGAGCAATGGCGACCAGCGCTTGCAACTACCTAGCCACCAGCGCCGTTTTCAAGAGGCTTTCGCCCAGGATTTTAACCAGCACCTCGCCCAGCTCACCCAATTTTGCCAGCACCTGGGCCTGGGCTTGCTCAGTGTAAGTACCAGCGACGACTGCCAGCAGCTGTTGCGCCAGACTTTTGCCTCGGGGCGCTAGCTATGCCAAACGCCTTAAATACGATTTCCAGTGCATCAAATGCTGTTCCCAGCACCGTAACTGCCGGGCACCCCATGCCCGCCCCCAACCCGCTCGACCAGTTGGCAGACATACACCTTCCCGACCCGGTGAGCTGGTGGCCGCTGGCGCCCGGCTGGTGGATGCTGCTCGGCCTGGCAGTGTCGATCTTTATCGCCGTAGCGCTGCTGGTCGCGGCGCGCAAGCGCAATGCCTATCGCCGCCAGGCAGTGGCCGAGTTGGAGCAGATTTACCTGCAGCTCACCCAGCACCAGCAGACAGCGCAGTATCTTCAACAGGTTAACGCGCTACTGAAACGCGTCGCGCTCACCCGCTATCGCCAGCAGTTTAACCCCAGTATCAAAGGGCTGGACTGGCTTAGGTGGCTGGACACCAGCTGCCCCAAATTACCCGGCAGCTTTGCTAAAAGCGCCGAGCAATTGTTAGTCCACGGGCTCTATCAGCCCGATCCCCAGGGCGATTTTCCCGCGCTGCAACAATTGGCACTGGCGTGGATCAAACTGCATCCGGGCACCCTAGCCAATCCACCTAAAACTAAAACCGACCAGCCGGCAGAGGGAGAAGCACAGCGTGTTTGAACTGCAATATCCCTGGCTGTTGTTACTCTTGCCACTGCCCCTGGCGATGGTTTTTGCCCCCGCCAAAGAGCGCACCGAAGCCGCACTGCGCGCACCTTTTTTTGCGCGCGCGCAACAACTGCTCGGCCAGGTTGGCCTAGACCCCAGCGCCCAAACCCAGCGCCGGCTGTGGTTGCTGTGGCTGATCTGGTTATTGGCTGTGGTGGCCGCCAGTGCGCCCAAGTGGGTGGGTGAACCCATTAAAATGCCGTCCAATGGCCGCGACCTGATGATGGCAGTGGACATGTCCGAAAGTATGAGGGAAACCGACATGGTCGATCAGGGCCGTCGCATCACCCGCTTGATGGCAGTAAAAAAAGTGGTGGGCAACTTTGTGGAGCGGCGCAAATCTGATCGCCTGGGCTTGATCTTGTTTGCCGATCAAGCCTATTTGCAGGCACCGCTGACATACGATCGCGATACCGTTGATCAATTGCTGCAGGAGGCTGAAATTGGCATCGCCGGGCGCGCCACCGCTATTGGTGATGCCATTGGTTTAGCGGTGAAGCGCCTGCGCGACAAACCGGCGCAGAGCCGGGTGCTGGTACTGCTTACCGACGGCGCCAACACGGCGGGCGAACTGCAGCCCAGCCAGGCAGCGGATTTAGCGCTGCAAGCCGGTGTCAAAATTTACACCATTGCCTTCGGCGCCGACTCCATGGAAGTGCCCGGCTTTTTTGGCACTCGCCGTATCAACCCCTCGGCCGATCTGGATGAAAAAACCATGCAGGAAATTGCCGATAAAACCGGCGGCAAATATTTTCGCGCACGCAATATCGAGGAGCTGGATTCGATTCATCACCAGCTGGATCAGCTCGAACCTATAGAAGCCGACGCCGAAACCTTTCGCCCCGAAGAAAGTTTGTTTTACTGGCCACTGGCCGCTGCCCTGCTGCTGAGCTTTTTGTTAGCCCTGGCACAATTGCAGGTGCCCGGTTTTAGGAGGTTGTCATGAACCTATGGCAAACCCTGTTAAGTGATTTCCATTTTTTGCGTCCCTGGTGGCTGGCGGCAACCTTGCCCGCTATCGCCCTAGCAGTATTGCTCTGGCGACATAAACGCCAGGCGCAAAATTGGCAATCGGTCATTGCACCTGAATTACTGCCGTTTTTATTGGATGGCGCCAGCGTAAAACCCAATCCGCGCTATTTGGTTGTGCTGGCTGTAGCCTGGATTATTGCCAGCCTGGCACTGGCCGGCCCCACTTGGGAGAAGCGCCCAGTGGCGGTGGAAAAAAACCAGCAGGCACTGGTGCTGGTTTTGGACCTTTCTCCCTCCATGCTCAGTGAAGATTTACGCCCCTCGCGCCTGGTGCGCGCGCGCTTAAAAATTGCCGATATTTTGCGTCAGCACAACGACGGCCAGACCGCCCTGATTGTCTATGCGGGCGACGCCCACAGCGTGGTTCCCCTCACCGACGACACCCAAACCATCAGCAACCTGCTCAGCACGCTTTCGCCCAACATCATGCCCATCGATGGCAGCAACACCGAGGCCGCCATAGATTCCGCCATTCAAATGCTGGACAGCGCTGAAACCGGTCGCGGTGATATTTTGCTAATTACCGATGGCGTAGAGGATTCCGCTATCGACAAGATTAACGACAGGCTCGCCGCCAAACCCCAGTATCGACTCTCGGTGCTCGGTGTTGGCAGTTTGCATCCCACACCCATTCCCGCCGGTCGCGGCGGTTTTTTGCGCGACGCGCACAACAATATTGTCACTACCCTGCTACAACCCAGCAGCCTGGAGCGCCTGGCGAGCAGCAACCGCGGCCGCTACCACACCATTACCCCTGGCGATGCTGACATTCGCTATTTGGTGAGCCTGCCGCAACCCGAGAAGCAGGAGACCCACAAGGTAGATCGCGATTTTGACAACTGGTACGACCAGGGCCATTGGCTGGTACTGTTGTTGTTGCCAGTGCTGCTCTACTGTTTTAGACGCGGTGTTTTGCTGCTGCTTTTTTGCCTGCCATTAATGCAACCCAAAAGCGCCTACGCCTTCGGCTGGAGCGATTTATGGAGCAATCAAAACCAACAGGCATATAAGCATTTTGCGCAGCAACAGCATCAACAAGCAGCCGAGCAATTTACCGATCCAGACTGGAAAGCCGCAGCCGAATATCGCGCAGGCCACTACGATAAAGCCGCTGAGCTTTACGCCCAAAATCAAACGGCCAACGCTGATTTTAATCGCGGCAACGCTTTGGCTAAGGCAGGTAAACTCGAAGATGCCGTTAAAGCTTACGACCAGGCTTTGCAAAAAGACGCCAGCCTCGAGGACGCCAAAAAAAATCGCGCGCTGGTAAAAAAACTGCTGGAGCAGCAAAAGCAAAATCAGCAACAAAAAGATTCAGACAAAAATCAAGATCAAAAGGACCAAGATCAAAAGGACCAAGATCAAAAGGACCAAGATCAAAAGGACCAGGATCAAAAGGACCAGGATAAAAAAAGTCAGGATCAACAAGACCAGAAGCAAAAAAGCAAGGACCAGCAAAACCAAGATCAAAAGAATCAGGATCAGCAGAACCAGAATCAAAAAGATCAAGACAAGCAAGATCAACAAAACCAGAGCGGCCAGAACTCCAGCCAGCAGCATTCTGCCCAGCAACAAAACCAGCAGGGCGAGCAGGGTCAAAGCTCTTCGGCAAGCGACTTATCCCAAAGTGGAAACCAATCCTCCGCCGGCAGTGCTGCTAGCGCTCAGGCGCAACAGACTCAGGCCCAATCCAGCGCAGCGGCGAGTGAGGGTTCCAGCGCTGCTGCCCAAGCTGTCCAAACAATACCTGAAGATAATTTAACACCCGAGCAGCGCCAGGCGATGGAGCAATGGCTGCGCCGCGTGCCCGACGAACCGGGCAACTTGCTGCGCAATAAATTCTCGATGGAATACCAAAGGCACAGGCGCGATCAGCGCAATGGCGACTACGAGCCGCCCGAAAACGATGCTGACAAGCGCTACTAAGTTAATTGGCCCAGGCAAGACAATATGACTGCACCAACTTTTTTAACTCGAATTTGTGGCTTTTTACTCCTGGCAATGGCTGCGCTCAGCCAGGCCAGCTGGGCTGGCAACCTCACCGCCAGCGTCGACCGCGACACCCTGGGTTTACAGGAAACTTTTACCCTGACCCTGCGTTACGACGATCAAATTAGCGCCCAGCCGGATTACAGCCAGCTGCAAAAGGATTTTGATATTTTAAATACCCAAAGCGGCTCTCAGGTGAGCATAGTCAATGGCGAAGCCAGCTCTATGACGCAATGGAAAATCGCCCTGGCACCCAAGCGCATTGGCACCCTGTTAATTCCCTCGTTCAATATCAATGGTGCCGTGAGCGATGCAATTCCCATCACCGTAACGCGCGCCAGCCAGGGCCCGCAAAATACCAGCGACCAAGTCAGTGTAGAAATCGAAACCAATAAGGATTCGCTCAAGGTACAAGAGCAATTACTGATAACGGTGCGCTTGTATACCCGTATCAATCTTTCCAATGCCAGCCTGGATGAATTAAAAATACCCGATGCCGTTGTGGTAGAGCTGGGCGATAAGCAGTATCAAACCCGCATCAACGGCCAGGCTGCACTGGTGGTGGAAACCCGTTATGCGGTGTTCCCACAAAAGAGCGGCACCCTGACAATTCCCAGCTTGCTCTACCAGGTGACAGCGGGCAATGGCGCCCAGGATATTTGGAATCGCCTGTACGGTAACAGCACCAGCAACCTGCTGCGCCTGCGCACCGACGAGCGCGAAATAAAAGTCGAGCCGGCACCGGTTGACCCACAGGCGCAGCCCTGGTTACCCGCTAAAAATATCGAGCTGGTTGAGCACTGGAGCGCCGACAAAGACAGCATGAAAGTGGGCGAGCCAATTACGCGCACCATCAGTATTCGCGGCCAGGGTGTTACTGCCGGGCAAATTCCACCCCTGGCCAGCTTTGATGTAAAAGGCTTGAGCCTGTATCAGGATAAAGCGCAAACCGATGAACAAAAATCCGATAAGGGCGTAGATGGTTCGCGCATAGAAACTACCGCCATAGTAGCTAACCGGCCCGGTAAATTTACCTTGCCCGAAATCACAGTGAATTGGTGGGATACCAGCAGCAACAGTTTTAAAACCGCCAGCATTCCCGCCACCAGTTTAACGGTTACTGGCGTTGCCGCCGCTGACACCAGCAGCAGCGAGGAGGAGACTTCGAGCCAGGGGGATAGCGCAGTATCCGACCAAGCTCAAATGCCGATAAGCCCAACCCCCGTTATCCAGGTAGTGCCATCAGTTCCCTGGTGGCTGTATCTCAGCCAGGGTTTAACCTTGTTAATACTTTGCGGGCTTGCCATTGCCTACTGGAATTTGCGCCGTCAATTACACATCCAAAAACTGCAACAGCACCAGGTCATAAACCAACAACTGGCGAGTGAAGAAGCTGCCTGGAAGCAGGTGAAACGGGCACTGAAAAATCATAGCCCCAAAGACCTGCGTCAGGCCTTATTAACCTGGGCGCCGCTTTGCTGGAGGGGACAAAAACTGCACAGCCTGGCAGATATTAGTCGCCAGTGTAATGACCCCGAGCTGGAGGCTGAATTTAAATTGCTCGACGGCCTCATCTACGGCAACCAAACCCAAGCACTGAACACCGAAAAATTGTTGGAACTGCTCGCCAATTACCGCCGCCGCTCCACGCGCGCCAGCAAAGGCGATTTAAGTCCTTTGTATCCGCAGTAACCTATTATTCCTGGCGATCAAATATATCGTCCTGACATATTTGATCGGCGCCCTGGAAAATCCG
>CBINKF010000069.1:0-9609 GCA_966251115.1 uncultured Cellvibrio sp. | reverse complement strand
CGACCTGGCGCAAGTGGGCTGGCGCGGTCTGGTCATAGACCTGCTGGTGCTGGCCAGCACCTTTAGCCTGGCCTGGCTGCTGGGGCGCAAGCTGTTGAGGATGGAAGCGGAAACCGTGGTGCTGATTGGCGCCGGCAGCTCGATTTGCGGTGCTGCAGCGGTACTGGCCACCGAGCCTGTAGTTAAAGGCCGCGCCGAGCAGGTAGCGGTGGCGGTGGCCACAGTGCTGGTGTTTGGCAGCCTGGCCACCCTCGCTTATCCCATGGCCTACGCCTGGAACCTGGAGCACCAGTGGCTGCCAGTCAACAGCCACGCCTTTGGCTTGTTTACCGGCTCTACGGTGCACGAGGTCGCCCAGGTAGTGGCTGCCGCCAAAACCCTGGGTGAAGCTGGCGCCCATGGCGCGGTGATTGAAAAGATGGGCCGGGTGATATTGCTGGCGCCTTTTCTGTTATTGCTGGGCGCGCTCTGGCAGCGCCGGGCTAAAGCAATCCTAATGGGCACAGGTAAAGGGGCAAATCCCGAAGCTGGGCAAACCGAGCGCGGCAAAATCACCATCCCCTGGTTTGCCCTGGGCTTTGTGCTGGTGATTCTGTTGAATACTTATCTGCCGCTGAACACCCAACTGAAAACCACCGCGCTGCAACTGGATCAGCTGCTGTTAGCGCTGGCCATGGCCGCCCTGGGGTTAAACACGCATTGGCAGCAAATGCGCCAGGCGGGGTTTAAGCCCCTGCTGCTGGCGGCTGCCTTGTTTGCCTGGCTGGTGCTGGGCGGCGGGGCGATTAATTTCTTGCTGCATTAGCGCCGATTAATTTGCTTATCGGCCACTAGCGCGCGCGAACCTGCCTTGGCTCAGGGGCGATTTTCCAGCGGCAGATAAATCGCCAGCTCCGCCTCGGCGGCGGGTACATCGGGAAAGAAGCGCACACGCTCCAAAAACAGCGGGAAGTCGCGCAGGTTTTCGCCGCTGGCGGGCAGCCAGTCGCGGTAGAGGTAATCCAGCGCCGGCTCCAGCTGCTCGTCGCCGCCGGTAATGCACAGGTGCGCCACCCGCCCGGCGGGAATCTCCCCGGCTTCTATCAACACCTCACCACCTGGCAGTGGGAGCAACACATCACCACCCGGCAGTGGGCCCTTAATTTCTGCCCCCAGGCCCAGGCGAAATTCTGCGGGCGGGGTGCTGGCCGGGTCGTCGTAGAGCAAATTAAAGGTGCGGCTCACGCGGGGCGATAAACCATGGGTTTTGCGCCAGGCGATAAAGCGCTGCAGGGTTTGGCCCAGGCGCGCGGGCGCACCGCGATGGATAAGCAGGCCGATGGCCGTGCGTGGGAAGTCGGCAATGGTTACTGCGTAATCTGGTTTGGCGTTCATCAGCTTTTGCCTCAACTGGTTGAGTTGTCGATCCTGTTGCTGCCAGTGTTCCCAGTTGGGTGCGGCGCGAAATTGCGAGGGGCTCTGGCCGCTAAACTGCTTAAAGGCGCGGGCAAAAGCCTCGCCGCTGTCATAGCCCGCCTCCAGGGCGATATCCAACACCTGCCGCTGCGGCCTATACACCAGGGCATGGGCGGCGCGTTTAAAGCGCAGTTGCTTGATGTAATCCGTCAGGCTTAAACCAAAGGCCGCGCTGAACTGCCGGTGAAAATGATATTTGGACAGGCAGGCCCGCTCGCTCAACTGCGCCAGGGTCAAAGGCTCGTCCAGGTGCCGGTCGATATACTCGGCCAACTGGCCAAACCGCTGGGGTAATAAATCAGCCACAACTCAGCTCCTGGCTAGCTCGCACAAGCACGGCGGTTAACTACACCAGGCGCGCAAAAAATAAAACCACGGAAAAACGGCAACGGCGGCAGCTTAAGCCGATATAAAAAATCCTGCCTGATCGAAATTGCGCAGCTGCGTTTAAACCCGTTTAACCCGATTAGGCGGGCAAGTCCCAGTGCGGGGCAAAGCTGGGGTTCACTATGCGCTGGTCTTTAGGCAGCGCGGCTATCGCCTCCAGGTCTTCCGCATCCAACTGAATATTAAGCGCCGCCAGGTTTTCCAACTGGCGCTGACGCGAGCCGCTTTTGGGGATGGCGCAAACATTGTCCTGCAGCAGCAGCCAGGCCAGGGCGATTTGCGCCGCGCTCGCCTGGTGTTTGCGCGCAATCGCGCTCAGCTGTGGGTAGTGCGCCAAATTGCCCTGGCCCAGCGGGCAGTAGGCCACCACCGGAATCTGGTGGCTGGCGAGGTAATCGCGAATACGGCTTTGGTCCAGCAGCAGGTGGTATTCAATCTGGTTGCAGGCGATAGGCGCCTGGTGCTGCTCAATACACTCGCGCAGCAGCGCCAGGGTAAAGTTGCACACGCCCAAACTTTTAATCAGCCCCTCTGCGCGCACCCACTGCAACTGCGCGAGCAACTCGCCCAGCTTCATCCCCGGCGCTGGCCAGTGCAGCAAATACATATCCACATAATCCACGCGCAATTTTTGCAGGCTGGTCTCCAGCGCCTGGCGCAGCGCGCTCGGCTGGTAGTGATCGCTCCACACCTTGGTGGTTAAATGCAATTGCCCGCGCGCTTCACCGCGATTAAAGCCGCTATTGGCCAAGGCCGTGCCTATCTCTGCCTCGTTGCTGTACATCTCGGCGGTATCTATATGGCGATAACCCAAACCCAAAGCGCTCTCCACCGCCGCTGTACATTCACTGCCGCGCAACTGATAAGTGCCCAAGCCGAGTTTGGGTAGCTTAATACCCTGGGTGCTGTAAGTTTGCATACTGTAATTCCTGGTAATTGACTAAATGGGGCCGCTGGCATTATTAGGTGCGGTTAATTTTATTTTTTGCGTTAGCTGCCAAAGTGTTGGCAAGAGTATAGCGGCCAAACAGCACCAGCTATTCCATTGGCGCCAAAAGCTTTTGCATTAAAAAGGCCTTGCAGCAAATTGAGATGCCAATAATAATCGAGCACTTATCAGATTTATAAACTGTGACCACAGGGGCGGAATGGCGTGGCGAATAACTGGCAGCAGGAAGAGTTATTGCTTGCATTGCATCTATATTGCCAAACAGATTTTGGCAAATTGCATCAACACAACCCGGATGTAATTCATCTGGCACAGGCTATTGGCCGCACGCCTTCCGCTGTTGCCATGAAAGCCTGCAACTTCGCCAGCCTCGACCCAGCACTCGCACAAAAAGGGTTAAGCAGCACCAGCAAAGCCGACCGCGAACTTTGGAATGCATTTAAAGAAAATTCGAGTGAGATTGCGGAACTGGCCGAAGCTATCTACGAAACTCGCGTGCGAACCCCCGCCCTGCCTAAGGGCGCAAATAGTGAAATAAAAATTCCCCAGGGCCCAACCGAAACATGGCGTGAAGTAAAAACTCGCCGTGTGCAAAGGTTCTTCCGCAAAACCGTCTTAACCAGCTACAACAACCGCTGCGCCATCTCCGGCTTAGCCATTCCCGAGCTTTTAGTGGCAAGCCACATAATCCCCTGGGCAGAAAACGAAAACCGCCGCGCCGACCCCACCAATGGCATTGCGTTGAGTGCGCTTTACGATAAAGCCTTTGATCGCCATTTAATTTCGTTTGATCAGGATTTTAGGTTGGTGCTTTCGGAAAGACTGAAACAGGAAACTGAGGATGAAATGGTTAAGGATTATTTTTGGCAATTTGAGGGGAAAACGCTAGAAATGCCTAGTCGGTTTTTGCCGGATGGTAGAGCGATGCAGTGGCATAGGGAATTAATTGGCTTTGTTTGCTAAGAGAGCTTTGTGCCCAAGGCGGGTCTTTGGGGGATATAGAACGCAGAGCCTGTACTGAACTCGAAAATCTTACATGGCTAATTTTATGGCTGTTGCTGAATATTCATATCTTTCAAGATGGTTATAACAATCTAATATTAGTTCATTCACCATCTATTTATGCTTGCCACGCTTATAAGTTCGGTAGTTGGCGCGCGTTAAGGAAATCAAAAGCATGACTGCGATTAGCGACCTGAGCTCTTGGATTTTTGGTTTTCGTCAAACCCGAAAAGCAATACCTCATGGGAGTCCGTTATGGGCTTACAAAGTAAGCGACGTTGAACTTGATGAATTACAAACTCTGTTGAGCCATCTTCCTTTAAGCCTCGGAATTCGGAGAGTTATAAACTTCTACGAAGGGCAGTATTCTGAAGTCTTTGTTTTATTTGCTGCCACATGGCTTCAACGTAATAACTCAGGTAGAGCTAAATGGGAACCATTGCTTTCAGCAATCAATGCTGTGGACCTAGATCCAAATGACCGAATGAGCCTTGTCGCAAGAGGACTGCGTAAGTGGGGGCTTACAGTGTTCAGTACAGATACAACTAATCGATACCTCGATAGTTTAACCTGCCAGGGCGGATTTCCTCGATCCGATCTTTTGCAGCAATCTGCGTCACATATCATGGAATATTTCGAAGCTGTTTTGAGCCTGTATGAGCGGTATCAGCATTCGACTTCACTTGAAGATCTGGCCGTCAAGAGCCTAAGCATTCTACCCATTACACTCCGCCAAACGGCCTTCGCGGAATTGGTTACTCGATTAATTGATTGCTTGCTCGAATGGAAAGCTCATTACAATCTTGGTGTATACGCTGATGCTGTTAAGATTTTGGATAATGAGAATCGAACCTGGCGACAAGAATTACCCTTTCTCGTATTGGACGAAGAGGCTAAAACGCTGATCAATACACTATTGAAGCGTGCTTCAACCTTTAAACGTAGAGAACTCAATCCTATTCGAGTTAAGCGCCAGCTCGTTCCCGTTGGCGATGATTATAGGCTTACCGCTGACGTTTATATCGCGAAAGAAATACACCCAGAGGATTTGGCTCGCCAACTGGGTGGTCAGGCGCTCCCAACGGTTTTCCTGCTGTCCACTCAAACCTGTGATGGAAATCGGTTCCGCACTGCAAGCTTTACTCTGAGAACCGGATTTAACGGTGGTTGGCAAGTCTCGTCCTACTACACATCAGTTAAAAACTCACTTGCCGCTGGGGAACTCTCGTTTTCTGTCGATAGTGATGGGCGCCATATTCTCGACGCCACCTACTATAGAGGTGAAGCTCTGTCCGAAAATATGCCTTGGGTATTTGAGCTGTCGGGTACGACTATTAACTATATTGGTCAAGGCAGTATTAAATCCAACAAAGATCGATTGGTAATCGTCTCGTCCTCTCGCCCATCTGCAGCTAATGTAATCGCGAAAGTTTCTGATGGTGCGCAGCTAATCGGTACAGACCTAAGTGTTTATGAAGTTTTCGGCGAGGTTGAGGTTGAGGCACTATCAGGGAAGTATCGAATTAGCTGTAACTCCGGCGAGAACGAAGAGTTCAAGATCAAAATCGATTCGCCTGAATACGTGGAAGTTCATTCTAAACATCCTGTGTATAGAGGAGTCCCGATCGTCACTTTCAAACAATCTGATGAGGTAAGAGAAGTCTCTCCTGATCAGTTGTTCTGGTTCCAGAAGGGCTCTAAATCGATTACGCCTTTAACCGAAGATACAGCGATTGGATTTGGCGTGCTGGTATGGCGCAAAGATGGTTTTGTCCTTTGGGAGCGCCCCTGCGTTATTTTACCTGAACAGTTTGACTACCGACTGAATCATGTCGGAGGGATCGAATTTAGCCTGATATTGCGCAATGCTCGGCAACCTAAGATTGGAATGATGCCAGGCTGTGAAAATTGGTTAGAAGTACCTCCAAGCTATGAGGTGAATGAAATACGCCTAGATTTCGTACCCAAGGATCCTGCGGCAGAAGCAATCGGAGTATCACTGGTATGGGACGAAAACCGAGATACCGAGATTGAAGTCGAATTCCCAATTTCACTCAATATCGTGACCGTCACTGATCGCAGGGGCATACCGTATCGTGAGCTTGAGCGTGGAAGCTTAACAATAAACTATCTGATAAACCTTAAACTCACCGTTCGTACTGATAACAAAATCGAAGAAATTCAGCTGGTCGTAAATCTCTACGGAAAGCCAGCAGAGAATGATCGCGAAGTGTTTCTAATGGCGGACCGTCGCACTGTTACTGTGGACTGGGTTGGAGGGGTAAGTCAGGTACGTGGAAGTGAGTTGGCTGCAATAGCTAACAGGCTTTTCGGTCTTACTGATCAGCTAGAAAGTTACCTCCGGGTAGCGGTGTATGCTGGCGGTGAAAATATCCTCATCAACATGCCGAAGATTAATCGTTATAAACACGATCCTCAGTTCGTTGATAACTATACAGCGTTCACATTAAAGCCTACGCCGACCCTGCTCTCAATTGAATCGCCTGCACTTCATTTATCACCCATATGGGATTTTGATCGAGACCCCATAGAAATAGAGCCGGTCGACAAGAGTGCGAACGTCTGGCGATTTGAGCTGCCCGCGCCGAGTGAAATTGAATATGGTGGATGGTTAATATGGGGTGACGCTGAAATGAGCGTTCACCCACGTATTAAGAATTATGCTATTCCTCGCAATGAGCAAGACCCTACGAAGGTGGGCACTATAGGCGCTAAGTTACTTAGCGCTATGTGTGTGAGCTCCAGCCCAACTAAAGTTTACGAGGAAACACTCAAGCCCGGAACGCTGTCTTATAAGGTTAAATACCTCGACATCAAAGATCCTGAATCACTCAAAAGCCTTAATAAATCGATTCGAAAAATGGGGTTTGATATCGATCACCCCGATTGGGAGTACATCGATGGTGTGATGAAACGGATTGATTCACTTGCCCCATTATCACTGTTTGCGATGACATCATTACAGCGGAATTTTGGCGCGCTTGTAGCTTTACTGTTCCGCTATCGAGGAAAATTTGATAGATCCTGGGAAATTGCCGAACAACTGGGCATAACATGGTACTCAGTTCCACCTGCAATTTGGCTCAATGTTATCAAACAATACTTTGCAAAGTTTAAAAAGGAAGCAGAACCCATTCGTCAGGAAATTTCAGAGGAAGCCTATTGGGAGTATGTGTGTCACCGCTTCCAGCCGTTGGCAAATAAAGGGAAATATTTTGAATATTTGATCAATCTTGCTACAGAACGTTTTCCGGCTTGGGATGATGAGTACATCAAGGCAAATGGTTTATCGATTCAGGCTGCCGCGTTTAAGTTCAATCAAGAAAGAGCTGCCTTAATAGAACGCCATAAGAACGAGCTTTTAAGCCGTGTAGGCACTAAGGGAACCACTGAAAAATTTATAACCGATCTGAATCGATTTTGGCCATCCGGTGATTTGCCTCCGCTCTTAAGTGAATTCGTTGAATTTGCGCATGCACCCTATAGGGGGATTCGAACTAAGCAGGCTTGGACTTTAACTATTGCAGTTCCACTTAAGCTTGGATTTTGCTTATCCGGCTTTTATCAGGTTCCACGTCAAAGTCGTATAAAGCTCATGTTGGGCCAGATTATATCCAGACTTGATGAGTTTGATCGGGAGTGGTTGCAGAAAGCCTTAATCATCTCGCATATGGCATGCGATTTGTTCAAACTTGAAGAGTCGTCAAATAAATCTATAAACTCAATTGAGACTGTAGAATGAAAAGTATTTCGTTAACCAATCTTTATACATCGATCAGCTCGGTCTCTACCGAAGCGGTACTCAACCAGTTGCAGTTAAAAAATCCAGCCCTGCGCGACTATCTACAAGTCAGTTTCAATCAGAGTTTTGGTCAGGGCGCTGGCTTCCTTTCAGATCCACTAATCGAAAGCACCTTTGGCTGGGCGAGTTCTGCTGGCGAACATGGCGAAAACAGCATGAAAGACCTTGCTGAACGGGGAGTGTTATCCCAAACACTAGTCGACGTAATGGATCGTGCTCCGGTAAATCCTTGTTGGAAAGAGCATGATAAAGCCAAAGGTATTGACCGAGTGGAATATGATCCTCTCATTACTGAGGATGAGGATTCACGCTGGCCTTCTGATCGAGCCCCCTATAGCCACCAGTTAGAAGCGTGGAAGATTTTAGGTCAAAAAGAGGCAAAATCAGTTGTGGTTACTGCGGGGACAGGCTCAGGCAAATCTGAGTGCTTCATGGTTCCAATGCTCAATGATATGGCGCGTCAGATTGATAAGCACGAAGAAACCTTGGTCGGCGTTCAAGCCATTATGCTGTACCCATTGAATGCCCTGATAAATTCGCAGCGTGACCGTTTGATTGGGTGGACTAGAGGTTTTAAAGGTAAAGTGCGATTTGCGCTATACAATGGCGAAACTCCTGAGTCAATCATCACTGAGCTCACAGAGAATCAAAAGGCACTGTATGGAGAAGCAAAGCCTGAAGAGGTGCGTGACCGCGAAGGTATCCGCGGCACACCTCCTCCTATTTTGGTCACCAATGCGACGATGCTCGAGTATATGTTGGTGCGCCCTCAAGATCGGCCATTAATTGAGAAGAGTAAAGGTAAGCTACGTTGGATCATTATGGATGAGGCTCATACGCTTATTGGTTCCGCTGCGGCAGAAATTTCACTCCTTCTACGACGCACCATGTATAGCTTTGGCGTGGAGCCGAAGGATGTACGCATCGTTGCAACTTCAGCAACCATCGGGGATCCCTCGAATCCGGAAAATACAGACTGTAAGCTTCGAGAGTTCTTATCCCATCTGGCCGGTGTTGGCATTGATCAGATCAGTGTTGTTCGTGGTCATCGGCACGTGCCGAAGCTTCCTGAGCGAGAGGGTGAACCATCAGACGCTTCTCTGGAAACTCTATCTAAGCTGAATGCTGCAGACGCCTACACAGCATTGTCTCAGATTCAGTTGATGCGCAACCTTCGAGAAAAGTTGGTAAAAGGTCCGATGACGCTCAGAGAAATTGGTGATTTCTTGAATCCAGGACGCGGTGAGGCATCTCTATCGAGTCAACAGTTACATGAAACTTTGAAGCTAGTGGACATTGCTACTGATGCATACCCTAGTGGTGATACAAGCAAGGATGCGTTTCTGCCCATTCGCGCGCACCTTTTCCATCGCGCCCAACGGGGTCTCTGGGCATGTGTAAATCCGGAATGCTCAGGAAAAACTGAGTCTACGCTCACAAAGGGATGGCCATTCGGCAAGGTCTACTTGAACGATATGCAAACCTGTGAATGCTGTAATTATCCTGTCTTTGAATTAACACACTGCGGCAAATGTAATGAACCTTCCTTAAGTGCGGTGCGATACATCTCTGATACTGGCGCTATGAGCCTCAAGCCGCGAGAACTCTCCGAGTTTGATGAGTTTTCTGATGAGGTTGAGAACACCGATACCTTCAACCCGAACGGTGCCGAAACGACTCAATCAGAGGTGCGCGATCAAATCGCCCAGATTTACACTTCAAAAAGCGCCTTCGATGTGCGCCATAAGGAATTAGGCGGAGCGACCGAGGCTTACATTAAAGCCCCTGGTGGCGAGCTCGCACATACTGAGTCGGAAGGTGTGAAGATTCATTACACCATTGCACATGACCAATCAGATCTGCGCTGCGCCTGCTGTAATGCCGTCGAAAAAGAGGAAGGTAAAGTCTTCAAACGTGCGATCTTGGGGGCGCCATTCTTGATGGGGAACATAGTACCGGAAATGCTTCGCCATGTTCCCGCCAAATCTATAAC
>CBINKF010000068.1:0-9653 GCA_966251115.1 uncultured Cellvibrio sp. | reverse complement strand
ATCAGCACCGAAACCACAGAGAGCCGTGCCCTGCCCAGCTTTACCCTGCGCTACTCATTGATTGACGAGCTGATGACCCGCCTCTCCTACGGCGAAACCATCCGCCGCCCAGGCTACGGCGACCTCAACCCGGCGATTAACTATTACAAATCCTCTACGGGCCTGGAATACGGTACCGCTAACGGCGGCAACCCCGACCTTAAGCCAGCCGAGTCCAAAAACTATGACTGGTCACTGGAGTATTATTTTGCCGAGTCCAGCTCTGTTTACGGCGTGCTCTTCCAGCGCGATGTCACCGGCTTTGTGAATACCGTTACCGAGAGCGTTACCCTGGCAGATCCAACAGAGCCCAGCGGCCAGTACACCTATCGCCTGACCCACCCGCAAAATGCCTCTGACGGCCAATTGCAAGGTGCCGAAGTGGGACTGGTGTACTTCCCTGACAACCTGCCAGATTGGGCGCAGGGCTTAGGGGTGCAGGCCAGCTACACCTACCTGAAAGGCGAAACCTACGACCCGATTTACACAGACGGCGTAAAAACAGGCACTCAGACCAATCCCATGTACGGTGTCTCTGAAAACTCCTACAGTGCGGTACTGGCCTATGAGCGCGACAACTACAGTGCCCGCCTCTCCTACGTGTGGCGCGAAGCCTTTAAAACCGGCTTTAACGGCTGCTGTTCTATGCCAGGTGGCATTTGGTCGGCGCCAGAAGCAAGTATGGATTTCCAACTCAGTTACAACCTAACGGATAACTGGGTGGTTACCTTTGACGCCACCAATATCACCGATGAGCTCTATCAGGGTTACTACACAGATCCGGATCTGTACAACAATGGCTCATCCCTTTACGCCAGAACCCTGGCACTGGGAACCCGCCTTTCGTTTTAAACAGATTTTTGGGAATAGCAAAAAAAGAATGGCGCCCCAGGGCGCCATTTTTTCTCCTTGCTTGCAGAGTTTCTGTGAACTCTTTTTAGAAGATCGTGCAAGTTAGAGCTGAATTCGCATCACGTTCACTTGCTTTCCGCCCAAGCGGGTTTTGCGCTCCACGCTCCAACCGCGCTTTTGGTAGTAATCGGTGTAGTCGCTCGCCGACAGCCAAAGGTCATCCAGCCCCAGCTCCCGCCCGTAGGCCTTGGCCGAGTCTATCAGCTCGTTGCCTATACCTTGATGACGGTAGTTCTCATCTACAAACAAATTGCTGAGCCACACAGGGCTTTCGGTGGGTAGAGGTTGTTGATTTACGCGATAAGTGTAATTCACCAAACTGACGCAGCCAACCAGCTGACCGTAGCGCAGTGCCACCAGGGTTTTGGGGATGGCGCGCGCCTGCAGATGCAGCAGCAATCGCTGTTGGCGCAATGCCATACTTGACTTAAGCCCCTGGCGCTCGCACTCCTGATGGTGCCAGGCCGCAACCTGAGCCAGAAACCGGGCTTGGGTTTCCAGCAGGCGGATTTCCACAGGAATAGCTAATAAACGCGCTCGTTGGATCACAATTAATACACAGCAGAAAAGAGGAAGTTAGTTACAACACCAAACTAACTATAGATGAGGTCGCCTAGTTTACCCCTGCAGGCTGAATAGGCTGTTAATAGCGCGGAAACTTTCGCTCATCCCTGAGCGGCCTAGGCCTAGATAAGTAACGGCGAATTTAGCTTTTTTTGCTCTCGCCAAACCACTTAACATCTTCGCCGTGGGCCTGTTTGTCTGCGTGGTAGCTGGAGCGCACCAGCGGGCCGCAGGCGGCGTGTTTAAAGCCCATTTCTTCCGCCAGGCGGGTGTACTCCTCGAATTCATCTGGGTGCACATAGCGCTTCACTGGCAGGTGATCCCTGGAGGGTTGCAGGTACTGGCCGATGGTGAGCATATCCACATCGTGGGCGCGCAGGTCGCGCATGGTTTCGATGATTTCCTCTTTGGTCTCACCCAGGCCCACCATCAGGCCGGATTTGGTGAGCACGTCGGGGCGGCGCGCTTTGTACTCTTTCAGCAGCTTGAGCGACCAGGCGTAGTTGGCGCCGGGGCGGGCTTCGCGGTAGAGGCGAGGTACAGTTTCCATATTGTGGTTGAACACGTCCGGGGCTTCGCCTTCGAGTATGTCCAGGGCGATTTCCATGCGCCCGCGGAAATCCGGCACCAGCACTTCCACCTGCAGTTTGGGGCTGTGGGCGCGGGCTTCGCGGATACAGTCGGCAAAGTGCTGGGCGCCGCCGTCGCGCAGGTCGTCGCGGTCCACCGAGGTGATCACCACATACTTGAGGCGCATTTCGGCAATGGCTTCGGCCAGTTGGCGCGGCTCATGTTCATCGAGCGGGTTGGGCTTGCCGTGGCCGACATCGCAGAAGGGGCAGCGGCGGGTGCAGATGTCGCCCATAATCATAAAGGTGGCGGTGCCGCCGCTAAAGCACTCGCCCAGGTTGGGGCAGTTGGCCTCTTCGCACACCGACGAGAGTTTATTTTTGCGCAGAATGGATTTGATGCGTTCCACATCCGGCGAGGCGGGGATGCGCACGCGAATCCAGTCGGGTTTGCGCAGCATCTCCTCGCGGTCGCTGGCGATTACCTTGACGGGAATACGCTCAACCTTGTCGGCATCGCGCAGCTTTTCGCCCTGTTTATAGCGCTCGGTGCGCTTGACGGGCTGAAGTTCGGGGACAAATTCGGCAACGGGCGAAACGGGTGGCAAATCGGACATGGAAACAACTCTTTTAAAGCTGATGGATTGCTGAAGCTGCAACCGCTGGCGGTTAACTGGGTGCGCATTCGGGCAGTCAGAACTCCGACTGAAGGTCGCCGGAATTAAAGGTGCGATATTGTACAGGGTTTAAGCGGCAATTGCTCGGCCAGCGCCAGCACCAGCTGTTGCTGAACGTCTGCCAGGATCGGCGGCTCGGTCAGTAAATCGGCCATCTGGGTCATCGCCAAACCCTGGTAGCCGCAGGGGTTAATGCGCTGAAAGGGGCTTAAATCCATAGCCACATTGAGCGCCAGGCCGTGAAAACTGCAGCCGCGGCGCACGCGCAGGCCGAGCGAGGCGATCTTGTCGCCATTGACGTAGACCCCGGGCGCATCCAGCTTGGGATAGGCGTCTATACCGTAGTGCGCCAGAGTCGCCACTATGGTTTGCTCTATGGCGGTGACCAGATCACGCACGCCGATTTTAAGCCGGCGCAAGTCCAGCAGCGGATAGGCCACCAGCTGGCCGGGGCCATGAAAGGTCACCTGACCGCCACGATCAGTTTGCACTACCGGTATATCGCCGGGGAACAGCAAATGCTCGGCCTTGCCCGCCTGGCCCTGGGTAAACACCGGAGGGTGCTCCACCAGCCACAGCTGATCGCCGGTTTCCGGGGTTCGCTGGCTGGTAAAGTCGCTCATCGCCTGCCAGGTTTCGGCATAGTCGCGCTGGCCGAGGTTGATAACCTCCAGGGGTAATGGCCCGCTCAAACTACATCACCATTCTAACCATGCGATTTATACGCAGGTCTTCGTGGATGGCGCGCAACTGGGGTTCGCCGGTGGCGGTAATCCACACCGTAAGCGACTGAAAGCGGCCCTTGGAGCTCTCGTTGATGGTGATGCGCGCTTGGTCAAAGCCGGGCGCGTGGCGCTCCATCACCTCAATGACCAGCTCGTGCAGCTCGGTACCTGAATCCCCCAGCACCTTGATGGGGTAGTTCTCACAGGGGAATTCAATTTTGGGGGGTTGTTGTTCAGACATGGCGAAACCTCATAGCAAGCGCGCATTATAGCGCCAGATATGGGGGCAGCGGGAGCAAAAGCCAAGGCGGAGGATTCTCTATCAATCCCCTACAGGTTAAGATCCTGCAACCCACAAGGAGACTATATGGAAATTTGTATCGACAAGCTGCAAGACCCGCGTATCGCCCTATTGTTAGAAGAGCACTTGGCCGACATGCACCGTTTATCGCCCCCGGAGAGCGTGCACGCGCTGGATCTAAATAAATTGCGCCAGCCGGAAATTACCTTTTGGAGCCTTTGGGTTGATGACGACCTGGCGGGATGCGGCGCCATCAAGCTTTTGGATAAAGAACACGCCGAAATCAAATCCATGCGCACCGCCAACCGCTATCGCGGCAGGGGTTATGGCGCAGCTATGCTGGAACACATACTCAAACACGCGCAAAACATTGGCCTAAAACGCCTGAGCCTGGAGACAGGTACGCCGGATTTTTTTATCCCTGCACAACAGTTGTATCGCAAGTATGGTTTTGTAAGTTGCGGGCCTTTTGGCGACTATCGCGAAGACCCTTTCAGCGCGTTTTTTACCCTCGCACTCTAGGCTGGCAGTTCGCGCTCGCACTGCTCGCCGCCAAGAATTGCCCAGCGCCCTTCACTGAGACGCTCCAACGCAAAATTGTGCAGCTTGGAGCGCGCACCTTCACCCAGTGCTTTGGGCGGATAGTAAATCGCTTTGGAGCGCGAATCCTCACCTAACAACTCATCCAACGCAGAGCGAATTTCACTGAGCATTTTTTCCAGGTTGGCAGTAAAGTCCGGGCGTTTGCGAATGGTGTGACCGAGGCTGACCAGGTATAAAAAATACTTGTCTGCCATAAGCAGCAAGCTCTCTGGCAGCGGCTTGTTTTGCAACAGCGACGCCTGCGGATTGTTCGCGCAAAAGTGCAATAAGGCGGCGTAAAAGCACAATGGTTTATTGGCCAGTGGCACAGAGTTTCCCGTCTCGACCACCAGTAATTTTTTGTGTTGCAAATCCAACTGCAGGCTGCAGGGCTGACGATTGGTTGCAGTGCGCGCCGGCTTAAATTTTAAATAGGGGCGAATTAAAATCAGCAGGGCCAGAGCTAAAAAGCAAGGATAAAAAGACAGCTGATCCCAGAGCCGCAAAGGCAGCAGGTCCAGTTGCAATTGCAGGTTTTGCTCGGGTGCCTGGAGATTGCGCTGCAGGTGCTCACTGTTGAGTTGAGTGGCAGCTAAAGGGCTGATGCCCTGCAAACTGTAAACCCTTAAAGGCAAGGCCTGGTCCACCAAAGCCCTGTTGAGTTTTTGCAAATAGGCTTGCACCTGGGGCGGGTTGCCGGCGGTATTCAGGGCGAGGTTGGGCAATGGCAGGCGCGGTAAATCCAAACAGATCCGGTTTTCCACTGCCAGTACGGCGCGCTCAATATTAAATTGTCGCTGCAGCATCACACCGGATGAAAAAGCCGCTTGCAGCAATACATAGGTCAGCAGCAAAAACGCTAAGTGAATGCGCGTAAAGCGAAATAGCAAAAACGATTGAATCCAGGCGCGCATGGTTTAGGCTCCACCCAGGCTGGTGGAAATTGGTTGCGGGCAACCTTCGCGAAAAATTAAATGGCCCAGGTAACTGGAGCCCTGCGCCTGTTGCAATGCCAGCTGCCCCAGGGCGGTTTGGACCGCGCAGAATAAATCGGTGTTGCGGTTTTCCATTTTTAAATACCAGGTGCTGCCACTGATGTCAGCATCGCCTATGGCCTGTATGTAATTGGCGGACAGGTGCTGTGCGTCTTCGTCAGACCAGTAGCTGGCGATCAGGTCCACCTCGCCTTTGGCAAGCAGCTCGCGCAAGCCCGCATGGCTGTGGCTGTACACCAGCGTCACCTGACCATCGTTAAGGCCAAGTTGCTGCAGCATGTGTAGCGGAATTATGTGGCCCGAGCGGCTGGAGGGATAATCGAGCAAACCTATACGGCGCCCCAAAAGGTATTCGCGTGAAATCACCGGCTTTTCTTTTAGGGAAATCAAATAAGCCTGGTACTGGGCATAGCTGGCCAGGGCTTTGTAGCCATAGGTGTTTTCTGCATCAAAGGCTTTTACCAGGTTCTCTTTGGTATTGACCAAATCTCCCAAACCCTTGCCGACAAAACTGATGGCCGAGGCATCGCCGCCGCCCCAGTAGGCGACTACTTGGCGATACTGGCGCTTTACCACGGCTTGCTGGCAAAGCATCTGTGCCAGCTCGCGCGCCACCGGCTCTGCATTTATATAAAGGCTCAGTTTTTCAGTTGGGGCCATGGCGCCAGCGCTGCAGCGAAAGCTGTCCTGAATTAGCGCGGGCAGGCGAAAGTCTTTGGCACTTTCGCTGTCCTTGCCCATAAACCACATCAGCAACAGCGCCATCAGCACCAAGGCAAAAGGATAGGTCTTAGGCGCAAACCATTTAAGTTCGTTCATGATGGGAATTGGCGTCGGGCTAATTAAGAAAGAGCAATACACCTTTGTAGTGGCCCAATATGACAATTTGGCGACATAAATCAGATTAATTTATTGATCGCAAAACCCAGTGGCTGATTGCCCCTGCTCGCTGTCAGCCAGCGCCCAAGCGTCATTTTTACCCGCTGTTTCAGTCCTGCATCAGCAACTGCCCAAGGCTCGATAAATAAATTTACCCAAGCTCGCTAAGCGACTGAATTTTCATGTGTTTTGATAAATCAGTTTGATTTTATCCAATTCATTTTTTTGTCATCACTCAGCTCTCACTATGCGTCGCCGGAGCTTGCCAAACCTGTGGGGTTAGCCCGCGGTTTGCGCCGGGTCCATACACGTTTTACAGCTGAGGTTGTTATGTCACCAGGTTTCACCCAAAAAGGCTTTCGCCAGCATTTAGCTTTAGTCTCGCGCCGAAATTCGCGCCCTTGGTTACGCCCTTGGTTACGCCCTTTGTTAAAGGTCGCGCTATGGATACTGCTGGCCTGTGCCAGCCTTAATAGCTGGGCCTGGGGACCAACGGGCCACAGGATAGTGGGGCAGATTGCGAGCAACCACCTGACCCCCAAGGCCCGCGCCAAAGTGGAACAGATTCTGGGGGGCGACTCACTCGCCAAGGTGTCCACCTGGGCAGACGACATGCGCTCCAACCCCGATAGCTTTTGGCAAAAGCGCAGCCCCCAGTGGCACTACATCAATTTTGAACAGGTGGCCGATTTTCACCCGGAGGCCTACACCACCCCCAGCTCGCGCGAGCAGATATCCGATGTTTACAGCGCGATACTCGGCGCCATAGCGGCGTTGAAATCCAAGCAAACAACAGCAGAAGACCGCGCTTTTTACCTGCGCTTTTTAGTGCACCTGGTGGGCGATGTACATCAACCAATGCACGCCGGCCACGCCAAGGATCGCGGTGGCAATGAAATACAGCTGACGTTTTTTGGCCGCCCCACCAACCTGCACAGCCTGTGGGATAGCGGCCTGATCGACTCGCGGCAGCTGAGTTTTAGCGAATATGCCAGCTTTATCGACACCGCCAACCCAGTCCAAATCAAAACCTGGCTCACCAGTAGCCCCGCGGATTGGATTCGCGAATCCGCCAATTACAGCGCGGCGCTCTACGCCATTCCCGAAAAAAACCTCAGCTACGCCTACGTCTACCAGCAGCTGCCGCTGGTGGACTTGCGCATCGCGCAAGCGGGCGTTCGCCTGGCCGGGCTGCTGAACCAATTGTTTGACCCCCGCGCCAAGCCTGGAAAGCGAGCGCTAAGCGCGCCCAGCCACTAACACCAGCTATTTGCAAATTAAAACACCTAGATATCAGGAGCCATTCATGAGCCTTTTCGATTTTGTTCGCCACCCCACCGGTCTCCGACCTAAGCCAACGGCCCTGTGCCTGGCCATAGCCCTGGCGTTGAGTGGCCAGGCCATGGCCCAAGAAACCACCTCAGCCATTCTCGGCAAGGTCACCGCCCCCGATGGCAGCCCGGCGGCTAACACCAAAATTATTATTGTGCACAAGCCATCGGGCACCAGTAGCGAAGTGCGCACCAATGCCGAGGGCACCTTCTCGGTTAAAGGCCTGCGCGTTGGTGGCCCCTACACAGTCACTATCGACTCAGATACCTACCGCGATGCACAAATGCGCAACCTCTACCTGCAGCTGGGTAAAACCCTGCGCCTGGATCAACAGCTGCAAAGCGAAGCCATGGAAGAGGTAGTGGTACTGGGCACCAAAACCAGCTCCAGCACCACCGGCGCCAACTCGGTGTTTAGCGCCGAGGACATCAAAAATGCCCCGGCGTTTAACCGCGACCTGAAAGACATAGTGCGCAACAACCCCATGGTAGTGGTTGATGAAGACGGCAACCTGAGCATCGGCGGCGCCAACCCCCGCTACAACAGCATCACTGTGGACGGCATGGGCCAGAACGATGATTTTGGCCTCAACTATGGCGGCTACCCCACTCAGCGCCCGCCAATTTCGCTGGATGCGGTCAGCCAAATCAGCGTGGACAGCGCGCCCTTTACCGCCAAAGTGGGCGGATTTTCCGGCGGCCTGGTGAATGTGGTGACCAAGTCGGGCACCAACGCGCTGCAGGGCTCAGCGTTTTACGAAACCATGAATAAAAGTTTTGCCGGCAAACCCAAGGCCGCCGACGGCAGCGAAGGTGGCGATTTGGGTGAAGACAGCAGCATGGGCTTTTCCCTCGGCGGCCCCCTGGTACAGGACAAAGCCTTTTACTTTGTCTCCTATGAAAAATCGGCAAGCAGCCAGAGCCAGTTGTACGGCGTAAACGGCCAGGGCGCCAATGCGAGCAATATTGGCAGCGCCGATTACAACCGTTTTTTGCAAATTCTCCAGGACACCTATGGCACCAGCGATAGCCAGGCGGGTGGCCTGGACGAAAACGATGAAAAGATTCTGCTGAAACTCGACTGGAACCTGAGCGACAGCCAGCGCCTGGATTTTAGCTACCAGGGCCAAGTGAACGAGGACGGACGCAACAGTTCCGATCAGGATTATCAGCTGCGTATGGCATCAAACGCCTACACCCTCAAAACCACCTCAGATACTTTTTCCACACATTTATTTTCCGACTGGAGCGATGCTTTCTCCACGGAACTGGGCATTTCCTACAAAGACCTGAACACCCGCTCGCTCACCCATTCCAACCTGGGCCAGGTGACTGTCAGTGTGGGCAAGGACGAAATTGTGTTTGGTAGCGACCGCTACCGACACGCCAACGACGCGGATACCAAAACCTTCAAATTCAATCTCGACGCCGACTATTTACTGGGCAACCAGGATATTAAATTTGGCTACCAGGGCGAGCGCCTGCGCTTGTACAACCTGTTTGGTGACAGCACCAAAGGCGTGTGGGAATTTGACAGCCTCGATGATTTTGCCAACAAGGCGCCCTCTTACTTCGCCTATAAAAATGCCTATACCAATAAGGTCGCCGACCTGGCCTATGCACAAGTGCGCTTTACCCACGCGCTCTATGTGGAAGACACCTGGGCCGCACTGCCCGACCTGACACTCACCTTCGGCCTGCGCTACGAGCGTTTGCAATCGGACGACAAGCCGCAAGAAAACGCCAATTTTGTCGCCACCTACGGCTACACCAATACCAACAATTTGGATGGTTTGGACATACTCCTGCCGCGCTTTAACCTCACCTGGGATGTTACCGAGCGCTCTACCCTGCGCGCTGGCCTGGGCCGTTTTAGCGGTGGCAAACCCAATGTGTGGATTGCCAACTCCTTCACCAACGATGGTATGACCCTGGTTTCTGCACCCAGCAGCGCCACCAATGCCGCGCGCCAGGACCCTGCCAAGGTCGACTTTAGCCGCATTACCGATGCAGTCAGCGCATCGCTCAAAGCCGGCACCGGCAGCGTTAACTATGTCGATCCCAACTATAAACTTGAAT
>CBINKF010000067.1:0-9655 GCA_966251115.1 uncultured Cellvibrio sp. | reverse complement strand
TTCCCCTGCGCCAGGCAAACGCCAAGCGGCAGGGACAGCAGCAGCGCCACCATCAGGCGGCGCCAGGGTAAAAACCAGGGTAAAAAAAGGAAGCGCATGGTCTAACTGGGCCTTTCGTTATTATCTGCACTTATTATTTGAAGCTTATAAATGTTTATTTGAAGCTTATAAATGTGCGCGAGTTCAGCTTTTGATTGTGACCGGTATTTTGCTTTTTGCATACCGGCATCAGATCCAACCGCGCTCGGCAAAGGAGACAGGTTCACCCTCGCCCACCACCAGATGGTCGAGCACGCGCACTTCGACAAGCGCCAGGGCGTCCTGCAGCCTCTGGGTAATGCGCCTGTCAGCCTGACTGGGTTCGGCCACACCCGAGGGGTGATTGTGGGCGAAAATCACCGCCGCTGCATTGCGCGCCAGGGCCTGCTTAACCACTTCGCGCGGATAGACACTGGCGCCATCAATAGTGCCCTGAAACATCTCTTCATAAGCGATCAACCGGTTTTGATTGTCGAGGAAGAGTACCGCAAACACCTCGCGCTGACGGTGGCGCAACTGCGCCCGCAGGTAATCGCGCACCAGCTGCGGACTGGTGAGCAGGTCGCCGGCCTGCATGCTGGCGGAGAGGTGGCGCCGGGCCATTTCCAGCACTGCCTGTAACTGCGCATATTTTGCGCTACCCAGGCCCAGGCCAGCGCAAAAGTCGCGCTGGCTGGCGGCCAGCAGCGCGCGCAGACCGCCAAACTGCACCAGCAGCTCACGCGCCAGATCCACGGCGGATTTGCCCACCACACCAGTGCGTAAAAAAATCGCCAGAAGTTCGGCATCGGAGAGGGCCGCCGGGCCCTGGGAGAGAAGTTTTTCACGGGGGCGCTCAAGCGCCGGCCAATGGGCAATAGACATAGCAACTCCTTGCTCGATAAGGTGGCTCGATAAGATGGAAAGACTCCCTGTGTCCAAGCCCCCGACAAGACCAATGGCAGGCAGTTGGCGATTGGGAAACACCGCGCAAGAATGGTATCTTAAGCGGCTTGCGTCAAGCCCTGGGCAGTTAGTGATTAATTACATCCTGCGGGCATGAACCAGGCGCCTGCGCTTTGGCCAAGCCGTTAATCTGGCGCTAAGCTAGGTAGTTCAGCCGGCCCCGACACCAGGGCTGTGAGCTGGCGGCTGACGTTCAGGCGCGGGGCTTATTCAGCTAACCCGGTCAAACCTTTTGGTTTCAAACCCGCTGGTTACAAACTATTCGGCTTCAGATTTTTTTGGCGGCAACAGCAATAGATTATGGCGACAGGTTCACTTCACAATAAGCAAATACTGCTTGGCGTTACCGGCGGCATCGCGGCCTACAAGAGCGCTGACCTGGTGCGTCGCCTGCAGGACGCGGGCGCCAAAGTGCAAGTCGTGATGACCGCCGCCGCCCAGGAATTTATCACCCCACTCACCATGCAGGCGCTCTCTGGCCATCCGGTACACACCCAGTTACTGGACCCGGAGGCGGAAGCGGGCATGGGTCATATCCAATTGGCGCGCTGGGCCGACCTGATTCTGGTAGCCCCTGCCAGTGCCGACTTTATCGCGCGCCTGGCCCAGGGGCTGGGCAACGACCTGCTCACCACCCTGTGCCTGGCGACAGCGGCGCCCATTGCCCTGGCCCCGGCCATGAATCAGGGCATGTACCGCAATGCCAGCACCCAGGCCAACTTGCAGGTGCTTGCGCAGCGCGGCCTCAAGCTGTTCGGCCCAGCCCAGGGCAGCCAAGCCTGTGGCGATGTAGGTCCGGGGCGAATGCTGGAGCCAATGGAGCTGGTTGAGGCTGCCGCCAGCCTCTTCCAAAGCGGTTTACTGGCGGGTAAAAAGGTGGTTATCACCGCCGGTCCCACACGCGAAGCTATAGATCCGGTGCGCTATATCAGCAACCACAGTTCCGGCAAAATGGGCTACGCCCTGGCTGAAGCCGCCGCTGAGGCAGGTGCCGACACACTGCTGATCAGCGGCCCAACCCAGTTGCCCTGCCCGGCGCGGGTTACCCGCGTCGAGGTGCTGAGCGCCGCTGAAATGCTCGCCGCGAGCCTGGCCGCCGCCGAGGGCTGCGACCTGTTTATTGCCGCGGCGGCTGTGGCGGATTACCGCCCGGCGCAGGTCGCCCAGCACAAACTCAAGAAGGGTACCGATGACACTATGACGCTGACCCTGGTTAAAAACCCGGACATAGTAGCCAGTGTCGCGGCGCTGCAAAATCGCCCTTTTACGGTGGGCTTTGCCGCTGAAAGTGAAATGCTTCTGGACTATGCTCGCGCCAAGCTGGAGCGCAAAAAGCTGGACCTGGTGATCGCCAACAACATAGCTGCTGCGGGCATAGGCTTTAACAGCGACGAGAATGCAGTAACCCTGGTGGATGCCAGCGGCAGCCGCGATATTGCCCAACGCAGCAAAAGCCAGCTGGCGCGCGAGCTGATTGCCGAGTTGGCGACGCGCCTGTCAACTCAGGGAAACATCGATCAAAACCAATAAGACGCAACCAAATAAGATAGGGTAACAGCGTGACACCAAAGGAAAATCATCCAACTCCGTCAGATAGCCCTCACCTGTCGCGCGCTGAACTTCGCGCCAAGGAAGAGGCGCGCAAGCTCGCCGCGCTTAAACGCAAGCTGTTGCTCGGTGGCGCCGCTGTAGCCCTGATTATCAGCGCGCTTATCAGTGCGCTGCTCTACGATGTGATGGTGGAGCAAAAGTCGGCCGCCAATCTTGAGCAGCTGGCGGAAAAGGAAGTTCAAAATCGCAAGCTGTTGCTGGAAGACTATTGGCGCACCCAGACCACCACGATTGATCGCCTCAGCAGCAACCAGGACATTATCGACAGCCTGACTCAAGACAACCCCGCCAACAGCGATGACCAGCGCGCTCAGCTGGCGCGCTCCTTAACCCGCGCGATTCCCTCGGCGCTGAGTTTGCGCATCTTCTCCCTGGGCAGTGCCAGCCTCAACCGCGACACCCAGTACCCTATTCGCTACGCCGAATTGGATTTGATCCAGCGCGCCGAAGCCGGACAAACCCCGCTGCCCGAAGTAGTCGCTATCGAAAACCGCTGGCTGGTCAACTGGGCCAGACCGATTCTGGCACCGGGCCAAAGCCAACCCCTGGGCAGCTTGCTGTTGGTAGTAGATGCCAGCGAGCTGTTTTCGCTCTTTGGCAATGCCGACCAGCGCCTGGGTCAATATCAGCTGCAGCAGGTCTTTAGCGGCAGCCCCACCCAGACCATAACCAAAATCGGCACCAGCGAATTGCTAGACAGCCACCAGTTGCCGGTGGCGGGCAGCCATTTGCAGGTTAAATTCACCCCCTCCGCATACTTTGTAGACTTGACCGCCGAGGCGCCCACCCAGTGGCTGCTGGTCACGGCGGTTATCCTTGCGCTCCTGCTGGGTGCGGCCTGGCTAGTGCAACAGCAAGTGGTTAAAAAGCTGGCAAAACGCAAACCACAGCAGGACCCGCTACTGGGCGACCTGGTGCCCCATTCAAAAAAAGCCAAATCCGAAGACGCGCTCGCCAATCCCCTGTTCCAAACCCAGGACATTCTCGATATCGCCATGATCGACGAAGACGAAAATGTGCTGGGCCTGAGCGAGGGGGCGGCCCGCCGTGCCAGCGGCAGCGCGCCAGCGCGCCTGAACGAAGAGGATGTGCCGCGCGAAATTTTCCGCGCCTACGACATACGCGGCATAGCCGGCAGCCAGATTACCCCCGAATTGGCCCTGTTGCTGGGCCAGGCCATAGGCAGTGAGGCCCTGGATCAGGGCGAACAGGCAATACTGGTGGCGCGCGACGGACGCACCCACAGCGAGGGCCTGTGCAACGCGCTGATCAAAGGCATACTCAAGTCCGGCTGCAATGTCATCAACCTGGGCCTGGTGCCAACACCGCTGATGTATTTCGCCAGCTTCCACTGCGAGGACACCAGCAGCGGGGTTATGGTAACCGCCAGTCACAATCCCAAAGAGTACAACGGCTTTAAGGTGGTGATTAACAACAACGCCCTGGCCGATGACGGCGTGTTGGAATTGCGCTCGCGCATTCTCGGCCAGCGCCTGCACCAGGGTGCGGGTGTGGAAACTACACGCGAAATTATTCCCGACTACATCGACCGCATCTTTTCCGATGTGGCCCTGGCCAGCAATGTCACCCTGGTGATAGACGCCGGCAATGCCGTGCCCGGGCTGGTGGCGCCGCGCCTGTTCGAAGAGCTGGGCTGCGATGTTATTCCGCTCTATTGTGAGCTGGACGGCAATTTCCCCAACCACCAGCCCGACCCATCGGACGAAAAGAACCTGAGCGCGCTTATCGCCAAGGTTAAAGAGACTAATGCCGATATGGGTGTGGCCTTTGATGGCGACGGCGACCGCTTGGTGGTGGTGACTCCCAAAGGCGATATTATCTGGCCCGACCGCATGCTGATGCTGTTCGCGCGCGATGTGCTTTCGCGCCACCCGGGCGCCGATGTGGTGTTTGATGTGAAGTGTTCGCGTCAGCTCAACCAGGTAATCAGCGGCTACGGCGGTCGCCCCATTATGTGGAAAACCGGCCACTCGCCGATGAAAGCCAAAATGGTGGAAACCGGGGCGCTGATCGGCGGCGAATACTCGGGCCATATTTTTATCAAGGATCGCTGGTACGGCTTTGACGATGGCCTTTATGCCATGGCGCGCCTGCTCGAAATTATCACCCTGCGCGACCAGCCGATTGATGAAATTTTTGCGGGCTTCCCCCCCATGTTGATCACCCCGGAAATTAAAGTGGCCGTGAGTGAACAGGAAAAATTCGCACTGATCGAAAAGCTCGCCGCTGAGGGCGATTTCCAAAACGGCTCGATTACCGATATCGATGGCCTGCGCGTGGATTTCCCCAAAGGTTGGGGCCTGGTGCGCGCCTCCAACACCTCGCCCGCACTCACCCTGCGCTTTGAAGCGGAGAGCGATGAAGTGCTCGCTAAAATCAAACAGCTTTTTAAACGCGAACTGCTCAAGGTCAACAGCAGCCTATCGCTTAACTTTTAACTGCAATTAACAGGACACAGCTATGTCTCTCAGTCGCGAATCTGCGATGAATATCGCCAAGGGACTCACCGAAGCCCTGCCCTATATCCAGCGCTTCACCGGCAAAACCGTCGTCGTAAAATTTGGCGGCAATGCTATGGAGGGCGAAGAGCTGCAAAACAGTTTCGCGCGCGACATAGTGCTGATGAAGCTGGTGGGCATGAACCCGGTAGTGGTTCACGGCGGCGGCCCGCAAATTGGCAGCCTGCTGGAAAAACTCAGCATCAAATCAGAATTTATCAACGGCATGCGCGTCACCGACAGCGCCACCATGGACGTGGTGGAAATGGTGTTGGGCGGCACCGTCAACAAACAAATCGTCAGCCTGATCAACCGCAACGGCGGCCAGGCCATTGGCTTAACCGGTAAAGATGGCCAGTTAATCAAAGCCAAAAAACTCACCGTCACCCACAAAACGCCGGAGATGACTGCGCCGGAAATTCTCGACATCGGCCATGTTGGCGAAGTGGCGCAGATAAATACTTCGGTAATCGACATGCTGATTAACAGTGACTTTATTCCGGTAATTGCCCCTATAGGCGTGGGCGAAGACGGTGCGTCCTACAACATCAACGCCGACCTGGTTGCCGGCAAAGTGGCCGAATTCCTCAAAGCGGAAAAATTAATGCTGCTGACCAACGTTTCCGGGCTGATGGATAAACAGGGCAAGGTGCTCACCGGGCTCTCCACCCAGCAGGTGGACGATTTAATTGCCGATGGCACTATTTACGGCGGCATGTTGCCCAAAATTGCCTGCGCTTTGGACGCGGTAAAAGGTGGCGTCACCAGCGCCCATATTATTGACGGCCGTGTCGACCACGCGGTGCTGCTGGAAATATTTACCGACGCCGGCGTCGGCACCCTCATTACCAATAAAGCGCGCAAATAAACTTACTCTTAACACCTCGCCGGGATTCATAGGACATGCCTAAATCACTCGCCCAGACGCCCAGACGCCAGCACATACTCCAATGCCTGGCGCAAATGCTCGAGGCCAGCCCCGGCGAGCGCATTACCACCGCCGCCCTCGCCAAAGAAGTGGGCGTTTCAGAGGCGGCGCTCTATCGCCACTTTCCCAGCAAATCCAAAATGTTTGAGGGGTTAATCGAATTTATCGAAGAGACCATTTTCTCACGCATTACAGTGATACTGGCGGAGGAGAAATCCACACTTAAACGCTGCGAAACTATTCTCGGTTTGCTACTCACCTTTTCCGAGCGCAACCCGGGCCTGAGCCGCTTGCTCACTGGCGATGCACTCACCGGCGAGACCGAACGGCTGCGACTGCGTATCGCCCAGTTTTTCGAACGGGTGGAAACCCAACTGCGACAAATTCTGCGCGAGGCCGAGCTGCGCGAAGGCCTGCATCCACAGCTGCCGGTCATTGCGGCGGCAAATTTGATGATGGCCCTGGTAGATGGGCGCGTTGTGGAATTTGTGCGCTCCGGCTTTCGCCGTTTGCCCACGGAGTATTGGCTGGAGCAGTGGCAGCTTATTGCCCAGGGGTTACTGCAAGCTCAGCCCCAGGTTGCCACGCAGGTTTAAGCACTTGAGGGCCCGGCCCAGAAATCGCGCCCGGGAATTAGGTTTAGGAATTGGATTTAAAAATCGGATTTAGGAATTGGGTTCTTTGGTAATTTCGATAAAGCGCTGGCGATCTGCATCAAACTTATCGGAGACCTGTTGATATTCCTGCTGACGCAATTTGATCTGCTCTTGAATGTTTTTCTCTTCCTGTTCCAGGTTGGCAATATTTTTCAAAATATCACCCGACACAGTCCGCCCCGTGCGCTCCAGCGAAGCCGCGGCTGCGCGGGTTTCCTGAAGTTTGCTGTGCGCATTGCTGAGGTTAACGTCGAGAATATCAATATTGCCCTTAAGGCTTTGCAGGTTGCGCGCCTTGGCGGCATCTATATCCTTAACGTTGCTATAGCTGCGACGCAGCTCGAGATCGGTGCGGGCGCGCTCCTCGCGCGCCAAACGCGCCTGGCGCTGCTGCTCTGCCTCTTTGGCATCAAGCGCAGGCGGCACCACCTTAAGTACCTTACCTCCAATCGACAGGATTTCGTAACCACCATTGACATACTCCGGCGGAATACTGGAATCCATTACCGTCACCCCCTGACTGTTTTTGTAGCGGTAAAAAACCTTGGTGCTTTCGCTGTTTGGCGCTGCCTCAACAACGCCAACAAGCAACACCATAACAAGCAGGGCAATTACAGATTTCATAAAGGCCAAATCAATCTCTCATTAAAGTTCAACACCATAGGTTTGGCGGTAGGCCTTGATTTTGGCCACCATTTCCTCCTGACCCGCCTGGTTTTCCAAGTAATCAACAATGTGATTGAGGTTGATAATACTGATTACCGGAATTCCAAATGTCTGTTCGACCTCCTGGATTGCCGACAATTCACCCTTACCCTTCTCCTGGCGATTAAGGCCAATCACCACAGCAGCAGGTTGTGCACCGGCAGCTTCGATAATCGCCATGACTTCGCGCACGGCTGTACCCGCCGTAATAACATCGTCAATAATCAGAACTTTTCCCTGCAGGGGGGCTCCCACCAAAGTACCGCCCTCGCCGTGATCCTTGGCCTCTTTGCGGTTGTAGCAATAGGGCATATCGCGCTGGTAGCTGTCGGCCAGAGCGATCGCTGTCGCAGCCGCCAGTGGAATTCCCTTGTAGGCGGGGCCGAAGACTACATCAAAGTCAACACCCGAGGCGTTGATCGCCGCCGCATAATAGCGACCCAATTCGGCCAGCGCGGCGCCCGTCTGGAAACGCCCGGCGTTAAAAAAATAGGGGCTGGTGCGGCCCGACTTGAGCACATACTCACCAAAGCATAGGGCCTGATGGCTGATGGCCAGCTGAATAAAGTCGTATTGGTACTTTTCCATGCAAAGTTCCTACAGATGAACTAAGTTTGTCGATAAAGAATAACTACAACGAGGTTTGGACCAGGAACCAGACCCGCATTTGGCCAAAATCCCCCCGCCAAATGTAAGGATGTGAAAATTCGTAACGCTTAACACAAAAATCCCGGCCAAAACGGTAACACAATCACACAAAGCTCGGGTATGATACACAGTCCATAATCAAGGGGCTAACATGAGAGTTATCAGTCTTAGCGTCGATGGTATTTTTCAGGCGGCGCAGCGCGGCCTTTATACTTGGCTGGCGAGTCAGGATGCGGATTTTATCTGTTTGCAGGACCTTCGTGCACTTGAGCGCGAACTGGAAAAGCCCGAGTTTGAACTCGAGGGCTATAACGCCTACTTCTTCGACTCAGGTACCAAACACTACAATGGTGTTGCCATTTATACCCGCCTGCAACCCAAAGCCCTGATTTATGGCCTGGGTTTCGCCTCGGGCGTGGACATGGAAGGTCGCTACCTGCAGGTCGATTTTGACCAACTCAGCATAGGCTCGCTACTCGCACCCAGCGCCACTTCCGAAATGGAATCCCAGGAAGTAAAAATCAAATTCTTTGATGACTTCCAAGCCCATCTGGACAAGATTACCCGCAAGCGTCGCGAATATATTTTTTGCGGCAACTGGCAAATGGCCCACACCCCCAAGGATGTGAGCAACTCTTCGGAAAACCAGCATAACTCCGGCTTTTTGCCCCACGAGCGCCAGTGGCTGAGCCAGCTGTTCAATCAAATTGGTTATGTGGACGCCTTCCGCAAGGTCAACAAAGATTCAGACGAATACTCCTGGTGGCCGAGCGGAACCAAAGATGAAGGCGATGGCTGGCGCACCGACTTCCAAGTGGTTTCCAACAGTTTGGGGCACAAGGTCGAGTATGCAACCATCTATAAAAATCAGCAGTTTTCCAGCCATATGCCGGTGATTATTGATTACGATATTGAGCTGGGTTAATCGCCTGCCCCGTTAAAAGACCCATAAAAAAACCCGCAGAACTGCGGGTTTTTTATTCGTTAATAAATTCCTGTAACACCGAATTTAAATAGCGCCTACCCAATTCCGTTGGGCGCAAATTACCCTGCGCCATTTCTACCAACCCTTTTTCCTCCAGCCGCGTCCAACTGGATTCAATTGCACCAAAGTCCAGTCCGGTGCGCTCGCACCACAATGGCTGTGGCACACCGTCGTTCAAGCGCAGCGCATTCATCATAAATTCCAGCGGTAAGGACTCATTACTTAACACATCACTGCCACCGCCAAATACGTTTTGGTGACCACCTAAATTTGTGGAAATTTTTTGTGTGCTGGCCGCATCCAGATAGTGCTTGGGCAAGCGGGTTTTCCACAGGCGCAGAATTTGCTCCCGATCGGGAAAGGTGATCTTGCCGTGGGCGCCGGCACCTATACCCAGGTAATCGCCAAACTGCCAGTAGTTGAGGTTGTGGCGCGCGTGCTTGTTAGCGCGCGCATACGCGGAAATTTCATACTGCTCATAGCCGTTGGCGGCGAGCAGCTCGACACCGGCATCCTGAATATCGGCGAGCACCTCATCCTCGGGCAGCACTGGCGGTGCTGAATAAAAAGCAGTGTTCTGCTCTATGGTGAGCTGGTACCCGGACAGATGCTCGGGCCC
>CBINKF010000066.1:0-9669 GCA_966251115.1 uncultured Cellvibrio sp. | reverse complement strand
TCAGATTACGAGAAAATTCTACTTTTGCGTACTGCTAATTTTCGGGGGGATTACCAAGAAAAATTGGGCATGAAAGTTGGACAACCTCGGCGCGGCAGGCCGTTGAAGGAGCATTCGTTGGTCTGATCTTTCTTTTAAAGAGCTCTGACCCATTTTCTGCTGCTTTTCTGGCCAAGCCGCTCAGGCGCAGTTGGGTAAAATGCAGTAATCAGTGATCTGAAAACAAAAACGCCAGCAGATGCTGGCGTTTTTGTTGGGGCGGATATGGCTTATTGGGCCGATTCGAAAGGCGTCGCCGTCCCCGCTTTTTGCCACAGCTTTTGCTGCCAGACACTCCAGCCAATAAATGCCAGCGCCGCCAGGGCTATAGCTTTGGCTAGGTAAATTGCCTGGGGATAGCCGCCGTCAAAGCCCCACAGGCGAATTGCCAGGGCAATGGTTAAACCGTAAAGCAGCCAGCAGCTGAGGCGATTTGCGCCAATGCTCGGCCAGTATCTGTCCAGCCAGATGACCAGGCTGGCGCAGTACCAGCCCAGCACCGAACCTACCAATACATCCCCCGGCCAATGGGCGCCTACTTTAACCCGGCTCCAGGCGATCAGGCTGGCCAGTAGCGCCAAACCCCAGGCCCAGAGGCGCTTGGGATAGCTGGCGTCAGCCAGGTAGCGCTTGATAATCAAACCTGCCAACACAAAGGCGGTGGCCGAGTGGCCCGAGGGAAAGCTGTGGGTGCGCAGGGTTTTGCCGATAATCGTAAATTGCTCGGGGGCCAGGAGTGCGGCCGGGCGCATGGCATCGAACACGGCCTTAAAGCCCTGGGCGGCGATACCGGTGACTATGGCGGCGAGCAGCCCCAGCCACAGCATGCGTGTGTTCCGACGACAGAAGAAAGCGAGCAGCACAAAGGCGGGCATACCGTCGCCGAGGAAGGTGATATTGGCCCAGAGCCAGTCCGGCCCCAGGTTCCAGTGGTTAATGGCGAGGAAGATGGGGGTGTTTACGCCGTAATAATCCTGGCAGGTTTTCACCAGCAGCATGGCCAACAGCGGGATAAAAACAATCAAAATCATGGCTTGGGCTCCTGAATTGCATCCGGCATTTGCAGTAGCAGCACGCCGCCCTGGTTAAACACTTCTGTCGCACCGGGGAAGTGTTTGCGCTGGTCGAGGCCGGTAAATACCACTTCGCCCGCTTGGGGGGGGCGAATAGGGACTACCCGGCCCAAATAAACGCTAAAGCTGGGCATATCGTGGTGATCCATCACAATGGGCTTATCCAGGGTTTTGGCCACCGCCACTGCCTCCTGCACCGGCAGCTGCTGGATTTTGCCGTAGGCGGGCAGCAGCAGGTTGCCAAAAGTCAGGCCAAACACCAGGGCTACCAGCAGCTGGCGACTGGCGACTGACAAACGGCTCAGGCCGATGACCAGAATCAGCGCCATAGCCAGCAGCACCAGGGCGCGGTAGGTTCCATCCAGGTAGCCCATGCCGTGGCTGAGCATGGCCGCCACTTCCTCTTTTTTGCCCTCGGCGATCAGCCGCTGGGCGATTTCCGGCAATGCGGCAAACAGCCCCAGCAGCATCAGCGGCGGCACTATCAGCCACCAGCGGCCGGAGAGCTGCTCGCGGTATTTGGCGATAAGGATAAACACCGGGGTGGAGCCATAGAGCAGATAGTGCGGCAGTTGGGTGTTGGAGAAGCTGAAAAACACCAGCACAAAGCCAAACCAGATCCAGCAGAAGCGGCTAAGGTCATCGCCCATAAAGCGGCGCAGCTTGAGCACCAGTTGCAAAAACAAACCGCACACCGGCATAAACACCAACAGGCTCACCGGCAGATAGTAGTAGAGGTGACCGCCGTGGCCCTCCATGGTGTCGTTAAAGCGCGACAGGTTGTGCTTGAACAGGAAGCCGTCGATAAACAGCTGGCCCTGGGCGCGGTACTCGGCGATATACCAGGGCATAAACACGCCCAGGCAAATCAGCCAGCCGAGGGGGTTGAACAGCAGACGCAGCAGATGCTGCCAGCGGCGCGCGCTCAGCGCGTAGAGGCAGGCCACCGCCACTGGCACCAGTATCGCCACCGGCCCCTTGGCCAGCACACCCAGGCCAACCCAGAGATAGGCGCGCAGCACCAGGGGATTGGCGATAAATTTACCGGGCGTGGGGGTGTTGAGCAGGCGGTAGGCGTCGCAGATGGCCAGGCACAGCCAGAGGTTGAGCAGGGCATCGGCAGTGGCGGCGCGGCCAATCACCGACACCACCAGCGACATGGCCAGCATGAGCGCGGCGGCCACCGCCCTGCTCGGGTCGAGATAGGTGCGCACAAAGCGGAACACCACCCAGCACCAGGCGATAGCGCAAAGCGCCGAGGGCAGGCGCAGGGCAAACTCATTCAGGCCCAGGCCGGACACCGACAGTGCCTGCAGCCAGTAGATAAAAATCGGCTTGTCGAAGCGCAGCTCGCCGCCCATATAGGTGGTGATGTAGTCGCCGCGCTGCAGCATCTCCATAGTGGCGGAGCTAAAGGCGCCCTCGTCCAAATCGAACAGCGGCATGGCGCCCAGGCCAATCAAAAAGTTGACTGCAATCAGCAGCAGCATCCAGGGGGAACTGAGCAGCCGCTCCCAGGGCTTGGACTGTGCTATCACTCAGATTTTTCCGCCGTTGGCTGTGCGCTTTTGGCGTAAACCTGGCGCACGAGATAGTTGCTGGAGTTGCCGCTGGTCAGGTAGGTGCGCGACATCATCTCCGCCAACATGCCACTGGTGAGGAACTGCAGCGACATAAGCACGCTCATTACCCCAATCATAAACAGCGGGCGAGTACCTATGTCTTCGCCGAGAATAAACTTGTCGATGCCCAGCCAGGCGAGAATCAGCGCGCCAAAAAAGCCCACCACCAGGCCCACTGTGCCAAACACATGGCCGGGGCGACCCAGGTAGCGCTTAAAGAACATCACCGAGAGCAGGTCCAAAATTACCCGCACGGTGCGCGAGATACCGTATTTGGAAGTGCCGAACTGGCGCGCGTGGTGGCGCACCGGCATTTCATCGATGCGTGACGGTGGGGTCACACCGGCCACCCAGAGCGGGATAAAGCGGTGCATTTCGCCCACCAGTTTCACCTGTTTGATCACCTCGGCGCGGTACACCTTAAGGCTGCAGCCGTAGTCGTGAATGCGCACCCCGGAGATCTTGCCGATCAGACGGTTGGCGATGCGCGAGGGAATCTTGCGCGCCACCAGGTCGTCCTGGCGGTCTTTGCGCCAGCCGCACAACAGGTCCAGGTCGCGCTCCTCCAGCTGTTTGATCATCTCGGGGATGTCCAGCGGGTCGTTTTGCAGGTCGCCGTCCATAGTGACTATATAGGCGCCCTCGGCGTTATCTATACCCGCCTGCATGGCGGCGGTCTGGCCAAAATTGCGGCTGAGTTGAATCAGCTTGGCGCTGATGCTGGATTTGGCCAAAGCCTCGCGCGCGAGTTTGACGCTGGCGTCGGCGCTGCCATCGTCCACCAGAATCAGCTCCCAGGGCGCAGGGTAGTTGCCCAGCGCGGCTTCAACCGCGTTCACCAGGGCGGCGACCGATTCCTCCTCGTTGTAGATGGGCACAACCAGGGAGAACTTGTAACTGGATTGCACGGGTTGAAGCTGGCGCTGTGGCGTCTGGCCGGGAGCGTGGGTAACTGGTTGCATACTGGGTGAGCCCTGAATGGAGAAATCAAATCACAAAAAACAAAAGCCTAACTGGCCCCAATAACAGGCCTGTGTCAGAACCCTGGATGGCCGCAAAAATTCCCGCGCCGGAAAACTTAAGTGCGGACGAACGGCAGACAAGTCCAAGGCTGTGATAAATTGGTGCGCTATTTTACGGACGACTCCCGCCGAGGGATACCACTGTTTGTCATCCGAGCCATTATTCCACCCATCCCATTAAGGTTTCCATGTCCAAAAGCGCCCCGGATGCTGTAGCCGCCCCCGCCAGGCAGCGCGCCAGATACCTCTCTCCCCTGATTACCCTCTTGGCCGTCATCGCCTATGGTGCGGCTATCCAGTGGTACTTTGGCTGGGACAAGTTAATTGCCGCCTGGGCGCAGATACCCCTGTGGCAACCGCTTTTGGCGCTGGTGCTGATGTTTTTTACCTATCTCGTGCGCGGCCTGCGCATCTACGACTATTTTCGCCCCGCCACCAGTGAACCTACAGCAAAAGTTGGCTTGATCCGCTGCTGCCAGATCATGCTCACCCACAATTTGATGAACAATTTACTGCCCATGCGCACCGGCGAAGCCAGCTTCCCGCTGCTGATGCGCAGCCACTTTGCCATGCCGCTGTCGCGCTCCACTGCCGGGCTGCTGCTGCTGCGCCTGCTGGATTTGCAGGTGCTGCTCTGTATCGGTTGGCTGGCGCTGGTGGGCTATGCCGGCGCCGCCCCCTGGCTCTGGTGGAGCCTGCCGCCGCTGGTGCTGGCGCCGCTGCTGGTGCTGCCCTTCGTGCCCTTAATCAAACGCTGGCAAACACGCGTTTCCAATCCACGCCTGCAGCATTTATTGGAGCAAGCGCTGCAAGCTACGCCGACCAATTTTTTCCAACTGCTGCGCGCCTGGCTGCTCACCTGGCTCACCTGGGGCACCAAGATCGCCATCTTCGCCCTGGTGCTGCGCTGGTTTGCCGACACCGACTGGTGGAGCGCCACTGCCGCCTGCATTGGCGGTGAATTGAGTTCGGTACTGCCCATCCACGCCCCCGGTGGTTTGGGCACCTACGAGGCGAGTATGTTCGCCGCCGCCAAGCTTTTAGGCGTGCAGGGCGACTGGGTATTGTTTGCAGGGGTGCAGCTGCACCTGCTAATTATCCTTAGCACCTTGATTGGTGGCTTGGTGGCGGTGATGTTGCCGGGGAGAAATCGTGTAAATTAGCCAACATCTTATCCTCAAATTATTTAACTTATTTGGATTCTGATGAAGGAGGTGCGGGTACGGGCTCAATAGATGCTGTTTGGCATTCGGGAGAGCAGCTAGCTAGACAAGTTTTGTTAATGTTTTTAGCTTGCCCTTTCTTTGGACGAACGTGGAAACAGTTGTAAGATAATATATTTAAATGATTGTCCAATCTGTAACTACCGTAATTTGTAATAAAATACTGTTGATTTAAGTCTTCAAATAACGATGCGCCGTGTAATTCCGAGCCGTCCGACAGGGTTATTGTTGTGCAGCCCATTGCCACATCTCTTTTATAAGAGCTCCAGTCTAATTGATGACAAATTTCGTCGGCAATGGCTTTATTTATTTGATTCTGTCCCAGCTGCTCTCCAAATGTAAGGCCTAGCCAGCCAAAGGCTATAGCGACAAACAATAAAATAATTGCGATATACGGTAATAAGAATCCTGAAATCCCGCTAATGCCAACTAGTGAAATTATTTTAATCCAGTTAGGCCAAGATTTCATTTTTACGATATCGGAGCCGCTGATGTTATATTTCATAAGAAAACGTTCATTTAGAAATATCAATATTAAAATTAATAAAACAGAAATTGTACTTAATGCGCCGTAGCTTATTCCCAGTTTTAATAGCTCCCCTTTTGTAATGGCTTTTACTAGTGCATTTAAGCTTATGGCTGTGGCTGCAGCAGCTTGGTGTAGCGTTTCGTTTACATTGGGGTCAATATTGGAAAATGGGAATCCTGCGCCTTCAAGCTTTCCTTTTAAAAAAGAAAATCCAAAAAAATGTGAATAGGTTGTAAGAATTGCCCCAATTGAAGAGTATTTTACGAGAGATAATAATGGTGAAGGCTTATTTTTTTGAGTCTTGATTTTTTTTGAGTCACTTTTGTTGGTTTCGAGTGTTTCGATATGTGTCATTTTCAATTCCTTTTGGGGTGAATTTGGGTTGAAAGGTTTTTATATGGCAATAATAACCTAAAATTATATTTATTAAATTTTCATAAATGGAAAATTATTTTCTTCCTTCTCATTTAAAAAACGAGACAAAAATGTAGTCACCAAAATTTTTTCCTGAACTTAAATTTATTCTATCTATAGCTCCCGTAGCTATATCTAACTGCAATTGCGCTAATCCCCTTTCCAATTCATCTGTATCACATAAATTACAAAAGGCCGATATGCCCTGGCGAATACGCGCAGATAAATAAATTGACGGTTGGTATTTACCACTGTAGAGGAAAAAATCCTGCAATTCGTTGCTGACAAAAAATGCCTGCACCTCGGCAAGATGGAGTCCGCAATGCTGTGCGGCTATTTCAAGGCGCTTTAAACTGGGCATCTGTGCGCTGGCTTTTTCCATCATGCGCGGGAAATATTGAGAAAGCCAATACTGCGCCATTTGCTCTGGTGTGGAGGTAAAAAACACCAGACGTCCCCCGGGTTTTAAAATCCGCGCTATTTCGCATAAGGCCTGGGCTAGGTTATTAAAGTGATGAACAGCGAGTATGCAGCTGACTGCATCAAAATAATTGTCTGGGTGGTTGAGTCTATTAACGTCCTCCAGGCTCCAGCGAATTTGTTTCGATTTGGCTTCGGCTTGGTTGAGCATGGTGGGGGATATATCGCACCCCTGCCAGCCACCGCCGAATTGATTCAGGGCACAGGTATAGTTGCCCGTGCCACAGGCCAGATCCAGATACTGCCCCTCTGATGAAATCTTTAGCAGTTGCGCAATTTTTACCGCTATCTCTGGGTCGGCGCGGCGGCTGGTGTCATAGTCAATTCCAATGTGATCGTAAATAATATCCATCTGCTATCTCGGGAATTGCAATCAATTAGCTTTGATTTTTTATCAGCAGCAATAAATCCGTTCCCCCCACATCGACCCCCGCTTGTGTCAGCAGGGTGGTGATTTGGCCGCGGTGGTGAGTTTGGTGGTTAAAAAAGTGCATCAGGATTTTATAAAAAGGTTTTTGCGAGGGGACGCCCTGGGTGCTCTGGTAATGGAGAATCTGCTCCAGATCTGCGTCGCTCACCTGGGCGGCTAAAGCGTTGATGGTTTGATCCAGCAGCTGGCGGCGCTGGTGCAGGTCGGGTAGTTCGCCAAAGATTATTTGGTTGAGTGCCTGGGGTTTTTCCAGTGCTATCACTGGCGTTAGGGCGCTGAACGGTGTGGGGTGGTTGGCAAAGCGTTTGAGCCAGAGGGTATCGGCGACTACAAGGTGATTGAGGGTGCCGAGTATGGATTTAAAAAATGCACCGCGATCGCGCACTAACTCTTCAGTGCTGAGCTTGGCTGCCGCAGCGTAAACCTTGTCATTCATCCACTGATTGTATTCAGCAAACTGGGTAATAAAGTCACGCCATTGCATGATGGTTTCCTCTGTTGTCGACATTAATTAATGTTCGCCACTCTAGAATTAAAGTCGCCACTCTGGAATTAAAGTCGCCACTCTAGAGTTAAAGTTGCCACTCTGGCAAACATTTATGCGTTTGCCGCAGCCTTTAAATCCCGCTGGCTTGTAAGCGGCCGGGTATCTGCAATACTTGGTAGACAATTACACAACTCCTCATTCGTTATGGCAAAACCCCACATATTAGCGCAAGGGAAGGCAGCGTTAAGCGGAATTGTCACCGCCTGCTTTTTGACCTGTGCGCAGTCTGCCTGGGCGACGGCAGAGGATGCGCTTTTGGATTTACCCCTGGAGGAGTTGCTGCAAATCCAGGTTTCCACCGCGTCTAAATTCCCGGAGGCCTGGTCCGAGGCGGCTTCGACCATGTCGGTAATTACTGCAGCGGATTTGCGCAAAATGGGCGCGCGCAGCATTTTTGATGCACTCGCCAGCGTGCCGGGTATTGCGGTGGACTATAACGGGCGCAATACCCCAGCGGTGGATGTGCGCGGCTTTCGCGATACCCCGCTGCTGTACCTGCTTAATGGTCAGTCGCTGAGCGGTGTCGTCTCCGGTGGTGCGCAAAATATTGGCACGGTGGCGCTGCCCATCAGCAATATCGAGCGTATTGAGGTGGTGCGCGGCCCAGGGTCGGCGCTTTACGGGGCTAATGCGCTCATAGGTATTGTGAATATTATTACCAAAGCGGATCGCGCTGACTCGGTCAACCTGGGTTCCAGCACCGAACTGCAATCCGGTGGCAGAGTCGAGCAGCGGGTGAGTATTCAAACCCATGCGCATTTAACCTCGGAGTTGATGCTGCATCTCAATCTGGAATCGCTCGACCGCCAGGGCGCCAGGCGCTGGTTAAAGGCAGATGCCGACGGCAACTCCGGCTATGGCGATAACGCCGCCGATGCGGTGGATGTACAAGCCGATGTGCGCTGGCGCCGGAGTAAATTGTTTGTGCGCTACAACCGCTATCAACGCGGCGATTTTCTCGGGCTTACCGATTACCTTAACCATGAGGGCGAAGAATCGGCCGAGAGCATTTATCTAAATGGCCATCAGGATCTGCAACTGACTCATCAGTTTAAAGTGTCCCTCAGCGCTTATTACGATAAGCGCGATGTGGATTGGTTTTGGACTTTTTTCCCCGCAGGTTCGGGCCTGACGCAGGCCGGCGGCCCCTTTGCCGACTGGTACAACCAGGGGCTGAAATCGGATTTATTGTGGCGCGAGCAAAAAGCCGGCGTGGATGTGCTCGGCGTTTATGAGGGGCTGGCGCGGCACACTCTGGTGTTGGGCCTGGCCCATGAAAACCATCTCTCTTACGATATCAAACACCTGTCGACCCAAAATCCTGGGCCGCTTGCCGAATTGACCGATGTGTCCGCCGAATTTAATTGGAACCAACCGGGCACGCGCGACATTAACGCTGTTTATGCCACCGATACCTGGCAGCTCACACGCGATCTCAAAACCGTAATAGGGGCGCGCTACGATCACTACAGTGATTTTGGTGGCGCCTTTAATCCGCGCTTGTCACTGGTGTGGCAGATGAGCGATACCTACAGCCTCAGGGCCGGCTACGGCAAAGCCTTTCGCGCACCGGATTTTGGCGATTTGTACGCGCAAAATTTATTTGGAGCCAATGGTAACCCGGACATTAAACCCGAAAAAATGCAGACCTTTGAGCTGGGGATAAATGCCAATTTAAGCAAGCGATTGTTCGCCCGCGCCACCTGGTTTGACAGTGGCTTGAAAGACCTGATTGTGTCGAGTGAGTTAACCCAAAACCGCGGATCTTCAGCGGCCCAGGGCATAGAAACCGAAATACGTTTTGAAATAACCGACAGCCAAACCCTGAGCGGCACCTACACCTATACCGATTCATCCACCAATAAGCAGCCGTTCCCGCTGGTGGCGCGTCACCGCGCGACGCTGGCGTACAACTGGATGCTCAATGAAAAATTCAATTTCAATCTGAATGCCAATTTTATTGGCCAGTTAAATCCAAGCGCACCCGGCCAGGCTGCTCCCCCGGGGCGCCGCCTGTTAAATGCCAGTGTGAACATGACCAGTTTGCTGCCGGGTTTGGACGCCGACCTGACACTTTACAATCTCACCGGTACTCATTACGCCTATCCCAGCGCCAGCCTGGCGACAGGTTATCCGGGGCCAGAGCGCTCGCTGCTGCTAAATCTGCACCTGCAATTTTAACGCGCGCTTGTCGCTTTCCCGCCAGAAACCTGTCCGGCATAGCTTTGCGCCCATAAAGCTTGGGTTATAATCGCCGCAAATTTTTAATAAGAACCTGTTTATGAACAGC
>CBINKF010000065.1:0-9735 GCA_966251115.1 uncultured Cellvibrio sp. | reverse complement strand
CTCGGTGACAATTATTGTGGGCTTTTCCATTTTGATGTTGTCGGAATTTATCCCAACCATTTATTTTGGATTGCTCACGGCGTTTGCCATGCTGATGGCGGTAATTGGTTCGCTGACACTCTTACCCAAATTGATTTTGTTGATGAAGCCGTTTGATAAAACCGCGGCAAATTAATTTACCAATAAGCAAAAAAAATGGAGGCGTCTGCCTCCATTTTTTTTGCCGGAATTTTCTCCCGCGTCTTCCTTTACCAGTTCATTAGTGCTCGCACCTGGGGGGTCAGGTCTTCGGCCATTTCGCGGTGTTGGGCTTTGGTGGGGTGGGCGTCTTGTTCGTCGCCAGGGTAGTGGTTGGCGATGAGTTGATGCACACGCGGATCGTTTAGCTGTTTTACTGTTGCGGCGATGTAGCGAATGAGCGCGCGCTTTTTCTCCTCGTTGAGAATAGAGCCTTCCATGAGTGCAACTTGAGCCCGGGGATAATCCGCCAGGATTTGCTTAACCAGCTTCACGTAAGTGGCGACATAGGTCCGCTGCTTGGGTGTGCCGAGACTGAAGTCGTTGGTGCCTATGGCGCTGATAACCAAATCCGGAGTGAACTGGCTTTTGTCCCAAGTGGTGGGTTGGCTTTGATCGGCCAGTGCCAGGGGGTAGAAGTCGGGTAGGTTGAGTTCGTCGGTTTTGCCGTTCCAGCTGCGCACCAGGCCGCGGCCGCCGTAACACACCAATTGCACCTGTGCATCCAGCGCTGCAGCGCTCAGCATGCCGTAGGATTCGCGCGCATTGGACCAGCGCGCATTGCGCTCCTCGCCTGGTACCCGGTCAATCATCTCGCCGCAGGTGACTGAATCGCCCAGCAGCAAAATTTTGCGCGCGGGTAAGGCTGGCGCAGGTAAAAAATTTCCACCATGCAAGGTAAAACTGTGAATGGTGGAAATTGCCTGCCAGGTCTCGCTGCGATGTGTAATGCGCACCCTGTGCTCGCCCGCCTCGGCAAAGTTAAACAGCTCGTAGGTGGTTGGCTGCTGCGCCAGTTGCAGCAAGCGCGGTTCGCCCTCATCAACAATGACATCTACCCAGCCATTGCCGCTGTTGCTGCTGGCAATCATGCTCAGGCTGGCGCCAGTTGCTGTTAAAAAATAACTTACCCCCGGATAACCGGCGCTGCGACTGCCATCGCTGTTGGCGCGGGTGCGACCCATAAGCGCGATATGCGCATCCTGGGCGCTAATGGTTATGGGGGCGCTTGAAGACGAGGTTGCCATTGCTGTGCTGCCGCGTTTATCGGAGCTACTGGCGCAGGACGCCAGCAGCCAGACGGCGCAAAAAATAAATGCGAGGTTTAACTTCATAACTCACCTCAATGTGTACCTAACAGCTGCTTGATTTCAGGGGTCATGGCCGCCGCCCAGATGGCGTAACCTTTAGCCGTGGGGTGTAAATAATCACCGAGAATTTCACTGGAGATGTCGCCATTTTTTTGCACAAACAAATGGCCGTAATCGCGGAAAAATACGCGCTTGTCGTCGCCCAGTTTGGCGAGCATTTTGTTGAGCCTTTTTACTTCCAGGCGCTTGGGGCTCTGCGCTGATTGCTCGTAGGGGAATACCGCATTTAATAAAATTTTTGCCTGGGGGAAGGCCAGTTGCAGTTGCTTAACCACAGCGCTAACTCCGGCAAAAACCTGCGCCGGTGTTTCGTTTAAGTGGCCAAAATTATTCACCCCGGCAAGTAGCACTATCACCTTGGGGTGAATCTGGCCCACATCGCCGTGTTGCAGGCGCCACAATATATTGCCGGTGTGATCACCACCTATGCCAAAGTTGGCGGCCTTGAGGGGGGCAAAATTATTTTGCCAGATTTGCCAATCCCACCCCGCGGTAATTGAGTCACCCACAAACAACAGGTCAACCTGATCGTGGTCGGCGACCAACACATCTTCGGCGTGCATACGCTGCCAGGTGGCGACAGACATCCAGGAATATTCGATGGTGCGTGGGGTGGGTGTAGTGCCAGACGGCGTAATGTTTTCCGCCTGGGCGACAAGGCCAAACCCCAGGCTTAGAATTGCGGTTATTAAGATTTTTTTCATCATGGCTGTTCCTGCTTTCCGTTGACTTGTATCCGCCTGTTAAAAGACGGTGTGTTGGGATACGCAGTTGTGTTTTGCATGGCATCTCTGCCGTGGCATCTTTGATAATGCTCTATAAAAATTTACATATTAGATTTTTAAACTGAGTCGCTCGTTGAGGGGATTGAGGCTCATAACCCCCGCCAGGTTGAGCACTAAATCCAACAGCTCGTCCCAGGGCTCGGCGTTGCGCATGCCTTTGATGGCTTTATCTATACCATTAGCCTTGCGCAGCAATTGTTGTAATTGCCCGGGCTTAAGGCGGCGCAGTGCGCCCTGTACCAGCGGTTGGCGTTTGTCCCATACCCTGGCCTGCTTGGCGGCCCACTCAAAGTGTTTACCTTGAGTTACGGCCTGGGAAATTTGCACCAGCGAACGTAGGTCGCGGGTGAGCGCCCAGAGCACGTTGATGGCTTCTGTCCCTTCGCTGCGCAGCCCCTGCAGGGTTTTAACGGCGCCACGGGCATCGCCGTGCAGGGCTTTGTCAGCCAGGCCAAATACATCATAGCGCGCGCTGTCGGCCACTACCGAGGCCATAAGCTCGTAGCTCACCTGGTTGTTGGGAGCGAGCAATTTTAATTTTTCGATTTCCTGCACTGCCGCAAGCAAATTGCCTTCCACGCGCGAAACCAGTAATTCAATGGCGCTGGGTTCAGTGGAGAGCCCGGCCTGCTGCAGGCGCTGGCCAATCCAACGCGGCAGCTGCGCTGGTGTAATTGGCCAAATTTGAACCTGCACGCCGGCGTCTTCCACCGCTTTAAACCACTTGGCTTTTTGCGCGGCGCCATCGAGTTTGGGCGTAACAATTAACAGCAGGGTGTCAGCCGCCGGCGATTCGGCGTATTCGAGCAAAATTTTTCCACCCTTATCGCCCGGTTTGCCTGAGGGAATACGCAGCTCAATAATTTTTTTATCGGCAAACAGCGACAGGCTATTGGCGGAGGCGAGCAGCTGGCCCCAATCAAAACTGGCCTCGGCGTGGTAGAGTTCGCGCTCGTTAAAACCCTGTTTGCGCGCCGCCGCGCGTATGGCATCGCAGGCTTCCTGCGCCAGTAGCGGCTCATCACCCGATACCAAATAAATGGGTGCCAGTTGTTTATTGAGTGCGGCGCTGAGTTGTTCCGGGCGCAGTTTGGCCATGGCGGACTACCTTGGCGCTCCCGCTTTTTCTTTGCTCGCCAGAACTTTTAAGCGACGCAAAATCTGCTGCGCCAGATCGCGGTGCATTTCGCGCAGAATCAGCGCCTCTTCCTGTTCGGAATAGTTGGCCTGGTTTACGTCAAAGTTATAGGTGCGCGAAATACTGCCGCGCGTGTTGGCCTCGGTAAGCAGCTTGTCCGGGCTGCTGATCTGGTAATTCACCGAAAGAATCAATTCATAAGCGTTGACCAGCGCATCATTACCCACACCGGCAGCCCGCTTGTCGAGGCTGACCTCTTCCAGATTAACTGTGTAGGCATTGGTGGCCTCTTTAACCTCGGTAAGGTTATAGGTGTGCAGCTGCAAACGCAGGGCGTTCATCAAGGGGCCGTGATCGTCGGTACTGGTGAAAATAACGTTGAGCGGCGCGTTATAGGCGCTGGAGCCGTCATCGGCCACCGAGCCGCGCAGATGCCATCCGCAGGCACTGAGGCACAGGCTGAGAACAAGAAAGGAAATAAATTTATTCATTGCAGATACCATCGAATTTGGCCCGGGCCTAGGTCAACCCTGGGTAGAGTTTGCAGGCGCCTGTGAGTTCCGCAGGGCGCCTGCACCGGGTTTAGTTGGCGACTATATTGACCAGCTTGTTGGGGATCACAATCACCTTGCGCACAGTCACGCCCTCAAGGAACTTCTGCACGTTCTCCTGTGCCAGCGCCATTTTTTCCAGCTCGTCTTTGGGTGCATCCACGGCGGCGTCGATTTTGCCGCGCAGCTTGCCGTTTACCTGTACTACCACTTCGATGCTGGAGCGCACCAGCGCTGCTTCATCCAGCTTGGGCCAGGGGCTGTTGAGTGGGATCTGGCCGTGGCCGAGTTCAGTCCAGAGCGCCTGGGTGATGTGCGGCACGATTGGCGCCAGCAGCAGTACTGCTGCCTCCAGGGCTTCGCGCTCCACCGCTAAACCTTGCTGGTTGGCGCGGTCGGCCAGCTTGCTGGTCTCGTTGAGCAGCTCCATCACCGCGGCAATGGCGGTGTTGAAGGTCTGGCGGCGGCCGTAGTCGTCGCTCACTTTCTGGATGGTCTCGTGGGTTTTGCGGCGCAGGTCTTTTTGCTGCGCGGGCAAGTTGGCGGCATCCAGCGCGCCGGGGGTGCCGGCGTTGACGTGGCCCTCGACGGCTTTCCACAGGCGGCGCAGGAAGCGGCTGGCGCCTTCTACACCTGAGTCGCTCCACTCCAGGCTCTGCTCTGGTGGTGCGGCAAACATGGTGAACAGGCGCACAGTATCGGCGCCGTACTGGCTGATCACGCTCTCCGGGTCCACGCCATTGGCCTTGGATTTGGACATTTTGATTACGCCGCCAAACTCTACGGCAGCGCCAGTTTGCTTGTGCTTGGCGGAGACCAGGCGGCCTTTGTCGTCGCGCTCGATAAGCACGTTTTCCGGTTCAATCCAGTTCTCTTTGCCGTCTTCTTTAATGAAGAAGGACTCGGCATTGACCATGCCCTGGCAGAGCAAGCGCTCAAAGGGTTCGTCGCCGCTCACCAGGCCTTCATCGCGCATCAGCTTGTGGAAGAAGCGCGAGTAGAGCAGGTGGAGGATGGCGTGCTCGATACCGCCCACGTATTGATCCACCGGCAGCCAGTAGTCGGCGGCGGCTTTGTCGATCATGCCACCTTCAAAGTTGGGGCAGGTGTAGCGCGCGTAGTACCAACTGGACTCCATAAAGGTGTCGAAGGTATCGGTTTCGCGCTCCACGTACTTGCCATCCAGCTCGTCTTTTTTCCACTCAGGGTCGGCTTTGATGGGCGAATGCACGCCGTCCATGACCACATCTTCGGGCAGCAATACTGGCAGCTTGTGCGCCGGTACGGGGATCTCGCCGCCCTCGGGCAGGTTGAACATGGGGATAGGCGCGCCCCAGTAGCGCTGACGGGATACACCCCAGTCGCGCAGGCGATAGTTGGTTTTTACACGACCTTTGCCCGCCATCTCCAGGGTGGAGGCAATAGCGTCGAAGGCGGCGTTAAAGTCCAGACCGTCGTATTCACCGGAGTTCACCAGCACGCCTTTTTCGGTAAAGGCAGCTTTGGTCAGGTCAATCTCTTCACCGTTTGCGGGGGTGATCACCTGGGTGATGCCCAGGTTGTACTTGAGCGCAAATTCATAGTCGCGCTGGTCGTGGGCGGGCACCGCCATCACTGCGCCTGAACCGTAGTCCATCAGCACATAGTTGGCGACCCACACAGACACTGGCTCGCCAGTAATCGGGTGCAGTGCCTTGATGCCGGTGTCCATGCCTTTTTTGTCCATGGTGGCCATATCGGCCTCGGCGACCGATTGCACTTTGCACTCGGCAATAAACTGCGCCAGGGCTGGGTTGCCCTCGCTTTCATAAAGAGAGGCTATCAGCTTGGCGATGGGGTGCTCAGCGGCGAGGCTCACATAGGTGACGCCCATCAGGGTATCGGGGCGGGTGGTGTAGATTTCAAAGCCGCTAAACTCGCCCACCGGGCTTTGCAGGTCAAAGCGCATCTCCAGGCCGCGGCTCTTGCCGATCCAGTTGCGCTGCATGGTTTTTACCTGCTCCGGCCAGTTGGGCAGCTTGTCCAGGTCGTTGAGCAGCTCTTCGGCGTAGTCGGTAATTTTAATAAACCACTGGGGGATCTCTTTGCGCTCCACCAGCGCGCCCGAGCGCCAGCCGCGGCCGTCGATGACCTGCTCGTTGGCCAGTACGGTCTGGTCGATAGGGTCCCAGTTAACGGTGGACATTTTTTTGTACACCAGGCCCTTCTCGTACAAACGGGTGAAGAACCACTGCTCCCAGCGATAGTACTGGGGGGTGCAGGTGGCCAGCTCGCGCGACCAGTCAAAGCCAAAGCCCAGCTGCTTGAGCTGGCTGCGCATATGGTCGGTGTTGGAATAGGTCCACTTGGCCGGCGCGGTTTTGTGCTTGAGCGCGGCGTTTTCCGCCGGCAGGCCGAAGGCGTCCCAACCCATGGGGTGCAATACATTTTTGCCCTGCATACGCTGGTAGCGGGCGATCACATCAGTGATGGTGTAGTTGCGCACATGGCCCATGTGCAGCTTGCCGCTGGGGTAGGGGAACATCGCCAGGCAGTAAAACTTCTCTTTGCTGGGATCTTCGACAACCTTGAAGCTCTGGTGTGCTTCCCAGTATTGCTGGGCTTGAGCTTCGACTTCGGCGGGATTGTATTGCTCTTGCATGGACGGGATGGGCCTATACTTGATGTGAGTTAAACAAAGGCGGTGATTATAGAGGTACAAATAGGCCTGTGGGTATAAACCCGCATAAAAACTAATGGTTACAAACTACCGGTTACAAACTAGCTGTTAAAAACCCCGTGGAGGTCATCGTGAAGCCAACCAACAATCCCTATCACAGCAAGCAGTTGGACTTTCCCTTCAGCCCGGAAGAAACCGGCGCTCTGGGTGCCCTTAAAGAGGGGCTGGAGTATGAGCTGGACGACTTGGTCAAGCTGGAATTGACCGCCGAGCAGATGCTGGGCGACGAGGTTCAGCTGGTGCGTGCCTATGTAAAAGAGGATGCCCACGGCTTTTGGGAGGACATCAAGACCGGCTTGGTGGAGTTTGAGGTGGCCACGGGCGATTGGCTGTTGAGTGCCGCCGATCCGACCCGGGTCAATTGGCAGCTGAACCACTGGTGGGGTGACGACGAGGTGCATTTGCACTGATTAGCCGTTAAGCTTCTGCTCTCAAAAAAAGCCGCACCTTAGCGGCGACTAATTAACTTATTCGGCAAGGTTTTCGGTTCACAAGTTTACTCTTGAGGAGCCTTTATGCTTGCCCGTCGTTGGTTTTTGTCCTTTGCTCTCTTGTCCTGCCTGTGTGGAGTTAGTGTCCAAGTGTCCGCCGAATTACCCTCCCAGCCTATCTACCTCTGGTCGGAAAACCCCCTGGTCAGCCCCGACCGCGAATATATAAAAGATCAGCGCGTCTACGCCGTAGACAATCCCTCAATGACCCCTTTCTGGCCTGAACCGGGCAAGGCCAATGGCACTGCCGTGGTGATCTTCCCCGGCGGCGGCTATGTGCGCCTGGCGATAGATCACGAGGGTTACGACATCGCCAAGTGGTTTAATGCCCGCGGCGTGGCCGCCTTTGTGGTCAAGTACCGGATGAAGGAATACGGCTTCCCCGCCAACCTGGAGGACGCCCTGCGCGCGGTGCGCCTGGTGCGCAGCAAGGCGCCTGAGTGGCAGTTGGATGCCCATAAAATCGGGGTGATCGGCTTCTCTGCCGGTGGCCATATGGCCGCCAGCGCCGCGACCCGCTACGACTATAACCCGGCGAAGGATGACCCCCTGGCGGCGGTGAGCGCCCGTCCCGACTTTGCCATTCTCGGCTACCCGGTGATTACCATGGAGGGCGAGGATGCCCGTGCCGGCTCGCGCAAAGCGCTTCTGGGGGAGAGGCCCAGCGCGCAGCTGATGCACGAAAATTCGCTGCAAACCCAGGTAAAGGCCGATGTGCCGCCGGTATTTATGTTTCACGGCATTGCCGATCAGTCGGTGCCTGTGACTAACAGCCTTAACTTTTTCGCCCAGGTGCAAAAGTACAACAAGCAGTCGGAGCTGCATATCTATCAGTCCAACATCCACGGCGTAGGCATGATCCAGGGCCAGGGAACTATCTCCAGCTGGCCCCAGGCGCTGGAGCTGTGGCTGCGTCAAAATCGATGGATATTGTAATTTTTTGTGTGACGGCAGCGATAAGTTCACACCTAAAAACCTGAATGCAGCTATTATTTGGCGCTTATAGTCACACAAACCACTCGGTGACGAGATGCAGTGAGCCACTGGAATGGAAACACAGACAGCGCAGATTGCGTGGGATACCAGGCATAGATGCTTAGCTGGGTAAAATGCGTCGCTATCTGGCACAGATATGCGCACAACAGGCTGACTGGCCACTGGAGCCGCGAAGCGGCCGCGGCCCTTTACCGCCAGCTTCCCAACGTGCTGATCTTCACCTTCGCGGCTACCTCGGCGCTAACCCTTTATTTCTACCAGGCGTCTAGCCCGCTGCAGATTGGCCTCTGGTGGGTGGCAATGCAGCTGGTGATTTTGTTCCGCCTGTCCAACCTGCTCCGGTGGCGCCGCCTGTCGCTCAACCCGGGTTATGGCCCTCACGGGTTTATCCTGCTGTTTGTGGTGACTTCGCTGATCACTGGCCTTCTCTGGTCTTTTTTCACACTCATGTATTTTGAGTCGGCTTCGCGTCCGCAGCGCGTGGTTATTGCATTGGTGATGTCAACTATCGCCTCGGGCAGTATCAGCGTTCTGGCGCTCTTTCCCTGGGTGAATCGCCTGTTTATTGCCCTGCTGGTGGGGCCGCTGGTGTATATGTTCGGGACCACCGGCGATATGGATGATCTGGTGATTGCCGCGTTGGGAATTGTGTTGTTTTTGGGTTTGACCGGCTTTTCCCGCGTCGCGCGCGAGGGCGTCTTGCTGAATATCCAGGCCGCAAGCGACAGGGAGCGCAAAATCGCCAGCGCCCAGGCCCAGCGCGATGAACTGCTGCGCGCCAAAGATGCGCTGGAGACACGTTTGGCTGAGCAAATCGAAACCCTGGAATTCGAGATACTACTCAAGGAGCGCTATGCCCAGGAGCTGGCGCGGGTCGCAGCTATCGATTTGGTTACTGGCCTGTTAAATCGAAATTCCTTTGAGCCCCATGTGCGCGAGCGCATCGAAACCAACGCCGCCTGGAGGGAGCCGCTGGGGCTGTTTGCAATTGAAATTTTGCGTTATGACGTTTTGGAACTTCAGGGCTTTACCATAACCAACCAAACGCTGCTGGCGCTCGCCGACCGGCTTAAAAACTGTATCACCGGCGACGCCGTGTTGGCGCGCTGGGGCGATGCTGAATTTATGCTGGCGCTGCCATTGGCGGATCGCGATCTGGTTCAGGATGCCGCCCGACTGCGCGAGGTGTTGCGCCAACCTATAGTGCTCGCGGGAGCGCGCGTCAGCGTCGATATCATTATCGGTATCGCCTGTCTGCCGGCGGGGTCTCTGGCTATCGATAATCTGCTCTACCAGGGGGCGGTTGCCAAACTGGCGTTGCGCCAGCTGGGGCAGGGGGGTGTTAAGGCGTTTGATGGTGAACTGGATGTCGCCGTGAAAGCGCGCCAGCGTTTGCGTCGAGCTATGCCCGCAGCGCTGGATGAGCCCAGCATGCCCGGGCTTGCACGCAAAATGGAGGCGCTGCTGCGCTGGTCTTCCAGCAGCCTGGGCGAGCTATCTCCGGCGGAGTTTATCCCCGTGGCGGAGGAGACCGGCTTGATTCTGCGTCTGGGCAACTGGGTGCTTAATGAGGCCTGTCGTCACGCAAGTCGCTGGCCGCAGACTACGCGCGTGAGTGTGAATGTGTCTGTCCATCAAATACTCTCGGGCGAATTGCAGGGCGACAT
>CBINKF010000064.1:0-9753 GCA_966251115.1 uncultured Cellvibrio sp. | reverse complement strand
GGTTTGGCCTTTCTCTACCCGGCAATTACCAGTGCAGTCTTGTGGCCGCTGGTGCAATTAAGCATGGATTCACTCTGTCGCCGCTACCATGTCCACAGCTGATCCCATGTTGTATCTGGCCTCCCAGTCGCCGCGCCGGCGTGAACTTCTGGCGCAAATTGGCGTGCCCCATCGCGTGGTGAAGGTGGATGTGCCCGAATTTCCGCAAGCAGATGAAACCGCGCTTGATTATGTGCAGCGTCTGGCGCGCGAAAAAGCGGCGGCCGGCTTTTCCGCCCTTGGTGGCCAGAGCGCGGTATTGGGCGCGGACACCCTGGGGCTGCTGGATAACCAGATTCTGGAAAAGCCGCGCGACCTGCAGGACGCCCTGGCAATGCTGGGGGCCATGTCCGGGCGCAGCCACCAGGTAATCAGTGCCGTGGCGATTCATACTTCCCTGCTACAAAAGTGCCTGGTGTCCATCACCCAGGTGAGTTTTCGCGCAATTACCGAGGCGGAAATTTGCGCTTATTGGGAGACGGGCGAACCGCGCGATAAGGCGGGCAGTTACGGCATTCAAGGTTTGGGCGCCGTGTTTGTGCGCGAGCTCAAAGGCAGCTACTCGGGCGTGGTGGGCCTGCCCTTGGAAATTACTTGCGAATTATTGGCCGCCGCGGGTTTGCGCTGGTGGCAAACGCCGGAGACGGACTTGTGAGTGAAGAGATTTTAATTAACGTCTCCCCGGTGGAGACGCGCGTGGCCCTGGTGGAAAACGGCGCGGTGCAGGAGTTTTACCTGGAGCGCAGCCAGGGCATCACCTACGTGGGCAATATTTATCGCGGCAAGGTGGTGCGGGTGCTTCCCGGCATGCAGGCGGCTTTTGTCGATATCGGTCTGGAGCGCACCGGCTTTATCCACGCCGTGGATATGATGCCCGAGTATGTTGAGGGCGAGCAGCGGCGCGGCGAGGTTCCCGACATCCGCACCCTGGTGCGCGAGGGCGAATCCCTGCTGGTGCAGGTCGCCAAAGACCCTATAGGTACCAAGGGCGCGCGTCTGACCACTCATTTAACCCTGTCGTCGCGCTATTTGGTGTACATGCCCAACAGCAACCATATAGGCGTATCCACCCGCATTGACGACGAGCAGGAGCGCGAGCGGCTGCGCCAGGTTATTGAGCATGTGGTGGCGGAGCAGCAAATTCCCGGTGGCTTTATCGTGCGTACCGTGGCCGAGGGGGCAGAGGAGGAGGCCATAGTCGCCGACGTGCCCTTCCTGCAAAAACTCTGGGCCGATTTGAGCGCTAAGTTGCCAACTTTGGGTGTGCCTGCGGAACTTCACCGCGATATGCCGCTCTATCTGCGCGCGCTGCGCGATATGGCGCGCGCGCCTATTGATCGGGTGAGGGTGGATTCGCGCCTCACCTGGCAGCAAATGCAGGATTTTGCGCGCAAGTACGCGCCGCAGCTGGTGGAGTTGATTGAACTCTACAGCGGCGATCGTCCGCTGCTGGATTTGTATGGGGTGGAGGAGGAAATCCGCCGCGCCCTGGAGCCGCGGGTGCCGCTTAAATCCAATGGCTATCTGATTATCGAGCAGACCGAGGCCATGACCACGGTGGATGTGAATACCGGCGCCTTTGTTGGTCATCGCAACCTGGAAGAGACGATTTTCAAAACCAATCTGGAAGCGGCCACCGCGATTGCACGGCAGCTGCGCCTGCGCAATCTGGGTGGCATCATCATCCTCGATTTTATCGATATGAAGGACCCGGAGCACCAGCGCCAGGTATTGCGCACCCTGGAAAAAGCACTGGAAAAGGATCACGCGAAAACGCGCATTACCGGTGTCTCAGAATTGGGCCTGGTGGAAATGGCGCGCAAGCGCACGCGCGAATCCCTCGGCCAGCTGCTGTGCGAGCCCTGTCCTGTGTGTCAGGGACGCGGCCAGCTCAAGTCGGCTGAAACCGTGTGCCACGAAATATTTCGCGAAATACTGCGCATGGCGCGCACCTATGACAACGACAAGTTTCTGGTGCTCGCCTCGCAGCTGGTGGTGGATAGGCTGCTTGACGAGGAGGCCAGTTATGTGGCCGACCTCGAGGCCTTTATCCAGCGCACTATCGAATTCAGGGTTGAGTCGCTTTTTCATCAGGAGCAGTACGACATAGTCTTGGTGTGATAAATAACACCGGTTTTTAAGAAGTTGGATTACTGATAGACATGGCTCGCGCCCTACGCAACCTGGTTAAATGGTTCTACTTGCTGATTGCAGCCCTGCTGATCGCCCTGGCGGTCGCGGTGCAGTCCGGGCGGAGCTTTTCCCATTTGCTGGGTGACTACAACCAGAATATCGCTGATTACCTTTCCGAAAAGCTCAACGCCCAGGTGGCTATTGGCCAGATTGATGCGCGCTGGGATGGCCTTAAACCCAGCCTGGATGTGCGCGACCTCAGCATTCGCAACCAGTCGGGTTTACCGATTATTGCCCTGGAGCGCGCGCGGATTCGCCTGGATATTCTCGGCTCGCTGATGAATCGCCGCTGGGTGTGGAGCAGCCTGGTGCTGGAGGATGTCGGGCTCGACTTCGCGCAATCGGAAAAGGGCAAGTGGCATGTGAGCGGCCTGCCCGAAGCACGCGCGCAAAATGCGGGCGAAAGCAGTGTGCGCATTGGGTCACTGGTGGATATGCTGCTGCTGTCCAACCGCATCGAGTTTCAAAGTAGCCGGCTTAATTTTGCCTTTAGCAACGGCCAGCAATTGCAGCTTAATGCCCCGCGTCTGCTGCTGGAAAATACCCCCAAATTTCACCGCCTGTCGCTGCAGGTGGATATTGCCAAGCAGCAGCGCAGCGTCTATTTGATTATGGAGGGCCAGGGCGACCCGCGCGACAAAGCCAGGTTTCATTCGCGAGGCTATTTACAGCTTAACCAATTTCCCACCAGCGAACCTTTTGCGGCGCTGAGCTCGTTTTTGTTGCAGGGTATTAGCCCCGAGCAGTTCACCAGCCAGGGGCAGGTGAACGCCAACATCTGGTTTGAAACCAGCGCGGATGGCAAAGGCTTTGAAGTCTCGGGCGACCTGGGGCTGGAGCACCTGTTTTTACCCTTTGCCGGTCACCAGTTGCGTCTCGATGGGTTCAAATCGCAACTGACAGGCAATTGGAATTACGACAGCAGCTGGACTCTGGGCCTGCGCAACCTCGGCGCCCGGCTCAAGGACCACGGCTTGTCCGATCTCAATCTGGCAATCAGTTCCAAGGGCATTCAGCAACCCCTGAGCATTCGCATGGATCAGTTGGATCTGGCGCGTTTAACCGCGTTGCTGGAAGACTCTGGCGCCTTGGGTCAGGGCAAGTTGCACGAGGTGTTAACCACCCTCGCACCGCGCGGCCAACTTAGTAATTTATTGTTTACGCTGCCCCTGCAAAGCCCCGCGGACTGGACCCTAAAATTCAATTTTGATCAATTGGCGGTTGATGCCTGGCACGGCGTGCCACGCCTGCGCAATATGCGTGGCTATGTAGACACCAGTATGTGGCATGGTATAGCCAACCTGGATTCGGGGCAGGGTTTTAGTCTGCAGTTCGAACCCACCTATGCCCAGCCGATGGAGTTTGACTCGGCGCGCGGCCAGGTCGCCTGGCATCTGGACCCGCAGCGCAACCAGGTATTTATCAACAGTGGTGTCCTGGCCTTTACCAAGGGCGAGGAAAATGTCGCCGGCTATATGTGGGTGGGTATGCCCTGGAAGCCGCACAGCGCAGATGTCGAGCTCTATTTACTCCTGGGGGGAACCCATCTCGGCGCCAGTCTCTATCAAAAATACGTTCCTGTGCTCGCCCCCGAATCCCTGCGTAGCTGGTTGGATAAAAGTGTGGGCAGCCATAATCCCGGAACGGCCACTCAGGCGGGTTTTGTATACCGCGCTTCGCTGGTCGATAAAAGCCCTCAGGCGCGCAGCTTTGATCTCTACCTGGATCTGGATAATTGCCGCTTGGACTACAGCGAAGGCTGGCCCGCACTCACCGATTTGCGCGGCAAATTGTTGGTGAGCAACGCCGATGTGCGCGCCAGTATCGCCAGTGCCAGGCTGCTCGACAGCCAGGTTGGTCGCACCGAGTTGCAGGTGCATCCGCGCACCCAGGGAGCGGGTTCGCTACTGCAGGTAAATGGTCAAGTTCAGGGCGCCGCGCTGGATGCCATGCAGGTATTGCGCGGCGGCGCCTTGCGCCAGCATATAGGTTCGAGCCTCGATAGCTGGACCCTGGACGGCAGTATGCGCGCGCGGGTGGATCTTGATATTCCCTTGGGCAGTGGCGAAGCCCATCCCAGGGACATGAGGCAGCAAGTGGATGTCGATCTGCTAGTCCCCGAATTTGCCTTGCATAACCTCAAACTTAACGGGCGCCAGTTGAGTGGTCGTATCAGTTACAGCAGCACCCAGGGGCTAAGCAGTGAGCACTTGCAGGCGCAACTGTTCAACGAGCCAGTCGAAGCGCAGATTCTCACTCGCGCCGACAAGGCGCAGAGCCTGACTTTGGTGAACCTGAAGGGCCAGGCCGATGCGGAGGATCTGGCGCGCTGGAGCCAGCGTCCAGAGCTTGAATTTATTAAGGGTAAACTGCCCTATGAGGCGCGGGTCGAATTGCGCCATCAGCTGGCGGCGGCTGACGCACCCGCCGATGCTGCGGCAGCCTTTGCTCAGCAGGCTTTTGCCCATGTAAGTGTCAGTTCAGATATGCGCGGCGCGAGCGTGGAATTGCCTGCACCCTTTGGCAAACCTGCCGCCAGTCCACGCCAGCTGAATTTTGACTACTGGTTGCAGGACAAGGCGGCACAAATCAGCGTCAACTATGGCGATATGGTGCAGGCCTTGTTGCGCTTAAAGCGCAGCAGCGCAACAAATCAACAAGACAGCTTGAGCAATGCCGCTATTGCCCTTGGTGAGCAGGCTCGTCTAAGCGATACACCAGAGTTTTTGGTGTCTGGCTATATGGATAGCTTTGATCTTGATGCCTGGAGACCAATTCAGGCCAAGTACCTTGGCTACCAGGCGCAGCTGACACCCGAAACTCGCCCAGAGCCAGTTGTGGACAGCCAGGAGGTGGCACTCGCCGATATGGATGACCCCAGCAAGTTGGCCGGCTTGGCATTCCGCGCCCAGCTCACCCTTGGGCACTATGATCTGGGTAGTGTGCGCTTCCAGAATTTATCGGTAGCTGCCAGTCGCGCTCGCGATGGGTGGCATCTGGGTATAAAAAACCCGCGAATTTCCGGCGACCTGGTGGTTCCCGCGGATGAGCAAATGCCATTGCAGGTAAACCTGGACCGACTTTATCTGACCCAAAAAGAACTGGGTGAAGAGCCGGATACGGCGAACCCAGGCGCCGAAAGGCCGCTGATTAATCCGCGCAATTTACCCCTGGCCAACATTGCGGTACAGGAGCTTTATGTGGATCAGGACAGCTACGGCAGTTGGTCGCTGCAACTGCACCCCAACCGCAAAGGCGTCGTCATCGACCGGATTCACGGCAGTATTCGCGGGCTTACCATCAGCGGGGCCAAAAATTCGCTCGACGGTGCCAAGTTAATTTGGCAGCAGAGTGACGAGGGCACCCAGAGTCGATTTATCGGTGGTATATCGGCGGGAGATATAGCCCAGGTGATGCGCCAGTGGGATAAACCGGATACCTTGGAGAGTAAATCTGCGCACTTTACAGCGGATGTCTACTGGCCCGGCACACCGGAAGATTTCAGTCTGGTTGATATTAGCGGCAACATGAGCCTGTGGTTTGAAAAAGGACGCTTCAAACGTGATGCCAGTGCTGGCGACGGTATACTGCGGCTGATGTCGGTACTTAACTTCGACTCCATCGCCCGGCGTATGCGCCTGGATTTCTCCGACCTTTATCAAGGCGGACTGGCATACGATGAAATCAGTGGTGACGTAAGTTTTAACCAGGGGGATATGAAGTTTGAGTCTCCGCTGGTGGTGCGCGGGCCATCGAGCCGCCTGCAAATGGTGGGCAAAGTCGATTTGCGCCACGAGAAGCTGCAGACCCGTCTGGTCGCCACCTTGCCTGTCGCCGGCAATCTCACCTTCTTTGCCGCGCTCGCCACGGGCCTGCCTGCGGCTGCGGGTATCTACGTCGTCAGCAAGTTGTTTAAAAAGCAGGTGGATCAGGTTACCAGTATCAGCTACACCATTTCTGGCGATTGGGATGATCCCAAAATGGCCTTTGACCGCCTGTTTGAAAGCGAAGACCAACTGCGCGAAAGCGCCGATGAAAATAAATCCCCGGCTCCCAAAACCGCACCCGACAAGGGCACCCCAAAATCCACTGCACCTCACAGCCTGCATAACAAGTTTTCGTTGGAAAACTAAACCGGTTTAACCAGTCAATTAATGCTGTTCAAGTAGGTGCAGATATTATTTATATTATCCTCGTCAAATGACTCCATGGGGCTGTGCTAGTCTTTAACAATCCCCTGTAGATTCGATATTGTGCACAACTCATTTCCTGATCTGGTGCACGCTAACCCGTGCATCAGGAGCTCCAGGGGGCTTTAGGAAGCGCCAACGGGACAGGCTTATGGGTGAATCCTCTATATCGCTGGTATCTATTCTGACACTGGAAGCGCTCGTGCTTCTTGGGGGGCTGGCATTGTTTTTTGCGGCATTGACTTGGCGCTTTCGCAAACAACTCTACCTGGCCTGCGAAAAATACCGGCAATTAAAAATCGAATACCTGGCGCTCAAACAAAAAGTTCAACAGCAATCGGCGCAGGTGGCAGACAGTAAAACCCTGGTGCTGCGCTATCTCGAGCAGGAAATAACCAGTGCCGATTCCCGCTTTAACCAAAACGCGCAGACCTCACCACCACAGTTTGTCGATAATCAACCCCTGGGCGCCAATGTGGCGGCTTTGCGCCATCTCTATCTCAACTGTGAAAAAGCATTTCTGGAAGACCAGGAAAACACCTTTATGGGCTGGGCCTTTTTTGAAAAACGCCTGGCAGATCTGGTGCGCAAATTTGCCAAAGCCAGCAAGGGACCGCTGCAGATGCGCTCCAATCGTATGCGCCTGCTGCAGGAGCGCATAGATGTACTTACTCCTTATGAAGCGGAAAATAAACAACTGATTCGCAAACTGGAAAAAGCCGAAAAGCGGCAAAAGCAATTGGAAGATACCGAGCGTGAAGGCCGCCGCTTGATTACCCAGCTCAAAAAAATGCTCGCGGATTTACAAGCCGCTGAAGGCTCACAACAGCCGCCTGCTGCAAACCCGGCACAAAAAACTGCGCGCAACACCGGAGAGTTTACCGGTGGAACTATTCATCAGCTTGCGGAATACGCGCAGCAGCTCAATCAGGCGGCGGGCGCACTCTTGGCTGAAGATCTGCTTGAAATTCCCCACTTAACAGAGGAACAGCGCCAAAAACTGGAGGCGACTATCCATAGCCTGGAAATGGAGTTGTTCAAGTCAAATAACTGCATCAGTCAATTGCAACTGCAATTAAAGGAAGGCAAGACAGAACTGGCCAACCAGGCAGCGGAATTGCATTTTGCACGTAGCGATTTGCGCGAGCAGGACAAAAAGCTGGCCATGCAAGATGGTGTGCTGGAGGTCACTTTAGCTGAAGCTGAACCCGCGCATACGGCCCGGCAGGGCCGCTCCCCGGACGACTATTTTGAACCCCATAAAATCCTCACCGAAATTCGCCAGTTGCGCGAAAACAACAAGGCGCAACGCTATATTATTATCGCCCTGCAAACTCAAGTTGAAAGTTTGAAAGAGTCTATATCCGCAACTGATAACGAGGATGTCAAGGCGGCGCAAAATAGCAAGGTCGAGCAGCTGGAGCGTATGATCAAAGAGTTCCAGTTGTGTGTGGAGACGCTGGAAAGCGAGGTCGATAATCTCTACCACCAGCTTCAGGAAAAAATTAACACGACGCCGGAATCTGCGGATAAAAGCCTCGATGGCAGAGCGCCGACGGAGCAAAGTAATTACCAGCAGCAGGCGCTGGAACAGGAGATTGAACAACTGAAGACCAAGGTGGAACAGGCCATTCACCAATTTCACCTCAGTCAGCAATTAAACCAGTTTGTGCAGCAGCTAATTGCCACCAGCAAAGTGGACGAGGTTGCCAAGTTGTGTATCCAATTGCTGCGCGATTGGCATACCCTGGCGGGCTTTTATGTACATTCGCAGATGGGCAATGCCGAATATTTTGGGGCCAAGGTGTTTTCTGATGAAGAGAAAAAATTGGTTAAGGCGAGTGCAAAGCGCGAGCCGGTTACCAAGACCAAATCCGGATTATTGTTTTGCGCTGACAAGATGCAACTGCTGCTCAGCGAGCCCCCTGAAGACGAACAACTAAAGGCGCAATTGGTAAAAGGTTTTGGATTGGTAGTTGGCCTGGTGTCCAGCCAATTAAAACACCTGGAGTTGGCCAACCATCAAGCCAGTCGGGCCAGCAGTTTTGATAGCTGGATGAAAACTACCAAGAGCCACTTATCCGATTTGGATATTCAATACGCCTACCTCATGGAGGAGAGTCGCAACACTTTTGCCTCACTCAGCAGCGAATTAAAACAAGCTCTGGATGCCATGGGTATAAAGGCTGGCACCCGCGCGGTGTTGGAAACCGCATTAAGTGAATATCAGGCGCGTATGCAGTTATTGCTATCCACGGGTGCGTTGGTTGACCGCGAAATTTCGCATTTGCTGGAGCATATGAATTCGGTTCAGCTGAATTAGCGGGGGCAGTATCCAGCGCACTCAGACCAATTTTAATGCTCGTCCTGGTGCGTCAGCTGATCGCGTATAAAACCGAATAATTTGCGCGCGTTGGTGGGCGCCTTGTTTTCTTCGCGATCTTTTTGTGCGGCGCGAATCAGTTGGCGCAAGTGCTGCACATCTATCCCCGGGCAGCTGCTCACCAGGGTTTGAAAAATAGCCTTGTCGCCTTCAATCAGCAGGTCGCGATAGCGCTCGATCTGATGCTGGCGATGCACATACTGGTCGTTGCGATTTTGCATCTTATCGACAGCGGCCTGAATTTCCTCGTGGTTGCCCTCGCGCATCAAACGGCCAATATACTGAATCTGGCGGCGACGGGCGTCTTTGGGGGGCATTTTGCGCGCGATATAAATAGCGTCGAGTAATTCCTCGCTCAGGGGGATTTGCGCCAGCTGCTTTTCATTCATGTAAATCAGGCTTTCACCCAGGGCCTGAAGCGCGTGCATTTCCCGTTTGACCTGGGATTTACTGCGAATGTAATCGTCTGGGTTGATATCGTCGTATTCGTAAACCATGGGGAAATCCGCGGTGAGGTGGTGCCTGTAATTTTAGCAAATGCTGGCGTCAAGCCTGGTCAAACCCAGGGATGGCGGCAAAAAGGGCGCACAGGGTAGCAAAATTTGGCTGAATGGCAACCAGTGGGATAGAAAAGCTATTCGCCTTCCTCGAATTTATCGGCAATCAGGGCGCTAATGGCGGCCAGGGCGCTGTCGCTGTCCTCGCCGTCGCTCGCGACTTCCAGGCGGGTGCCCTGGGTGGCGGCAAGCAGCATCAGCGACATCACGCTTTTGGCATCGACCCAGTGGCCTTCGCCAACGCGTGCCTGGGTTTTGGCCTGAAACTGATTGGCCAGGGTCGCCAGCTTGGCGGCGGCGCGCGCGTGAAGTCCGCGCTTGTTGGTGATGTCGAGTATGGCGCTGGGCATATTAGTGTTTTTGATGTTTGTTGATATCCCGGTGACGCACC
>CBINKF010000063.1:0-9753 GCA_966251115.1 uncultured Cellvibrio sp. | reverse complement strand
GTGGCGGAGCGCGGGTTTGGCAAAGATGTCGATCCCGTGGGCAAGGATGTACAAGTTAATGGTGTAGTGATGAAAGTGGTCGGTGTGTTTTACGACAAGGGCAATCGCGGCCGCGACAGCGAGCGGGTTTATATTCCCTCCACCACCTTTCAAAAAATGTTTGGCACCAACAACCAGATAGGTTCCTTTTGGTTGCGCCCTAAAGCGGGAGTGGATGGTTTTGCTTTGGAAGAGCAGGTGATCCAGCTAATGAAACGCCGCCACGATGTGGCGCCGGAGGACAAGCGCGCAGTTCGCTCCTTCAATATGGCGGAACCGGCCAAGCGCATTAATGGTTTGTTTTTGGGAATTAATGGCTTTATCTGGTTTGTGGGCCTGGGCACTTTAATGGCGGGCATAGTAGGTGTAAGCAATATCATGATCATCACCGTGAAAGAGCGCACGCGTGAAATTGGAATTCGCAAAGCGCTGGGGGCTACGCCATTTAACATAGTCAGCACGCTTCTGCTGGAGTCCATCCTCGTCACTGGTGTTGCAGGCTATGCCGGATTGGTACTGGGAGTCAGTCTGATCGAACTCATGGCCTTTGGTATACGCGCCTCTGGTGCCCACATGCCTTACTTCGACAATCCGGAAATTAATTTTCAGGTAGCCATTACCGCAATTATTTTGTTGGTAGTCATAGGTGCACTGGCCGGTTTGGCACCTGCATTGCGCGCGGCAAAAATTCCGCCCGTCGAAGCCATGCGCGCAGATTAGGGAGTGACAAGCGTGATTATTGATACTGAAAAATGGCAGGAAATTTTTAAAACCCTGGCGCAACACAAACTGCGCACTACGCTGACCGCCTTTGGTGTGTTCTGGGGGATTTTTATGCTCACCGTGCTCCTGGGCGCGGGTAGGGGCTTGGAAAACGGGGTAAATGACGGCTTTCCGCGAGTGCCCAATATTGTCTGGATCTGGGTAAAGGGCACCACCCAAATGCCCTACCAGGGCATGTCCACAGGCCGTCAAATCCAGCTTAAGCCGGATGATGTAAAAGATATTGAAGAGCATGTTTCCAGCGTGGGGTTTATCCGCGGACAAAACTCGGTGGGTATCTGGGGGGGCACACCGCCCTATACCGTGTACAAGGATAAAAACGGTACCTTCTATGTTGAAGGCACTCACGCCGGGATGGACGATATGAAATCGCTGCGCATTTTAAAAGGCCGCAGCATCAACCCGATAGATGATGACAGCAAACGCAAGGTGGCGATTATTGGAACCCGCGTGCGCACCCAGTTATTTGGTGACGATTTAGATCCGATTGGCAAGGACATTACCATCAACGGCATCAGCTTTTTAGTGGTGGGTATATTTGAGTCGCTGTCGGACGGCAACCAGCAGCAGGAAGAGGAAAAAATTTATATCCCCAACGATACCCTGCGCTACGCCTTTAACCAAACCGGTTGGATTGGCAGTTTTGTTGTACTACCCAAGCCTGGCTTGCACGCGCGGATAGCGGAAGAGGATGTTAAAAAATACCTGAAGGAAATTAAAAAAGTTAACCCGGATGATGTCGGCGTGTTTGGCAGTTTTAATCTGCAAAACGAATACGACAAAATACAGGGCTTGTTTACCGGTATTAAAGTGTTCAGCTGGTTTATTGCGGTGTGCACCATACTCGCGGGCGCAATCGGAGTAGGCAATATCATGCTGATCGTGGTTAAAGAGCGCACGCGCGAAATTGGCCTGCGCAAAGCCCTGGGGGCAACACCTATATCCATTGTGGGCATGATTGTACAGGAGGCCTTGTTTATTACCGCCGTGGCAGGCTATGCAGGTTTGGTGTGCGGGGTATTTTTATTGGAAGGCATTAGCAAATTGTTGGATCAGGGTTCGGGCCACACGGGGTTTTTCAGCCACCCAGAGGTGGATTTCAACACGGCCCTGAGCGCCCTGGTGGTATTAATAATTTCCGGCCTGCTGGCATCCATGCTGCCAGCGGCCAAAGCGGCAGCGGTAAACCCCATTACTGCACTGCAAGATGAATAAAGGCTCGCAAGGGCCAAACAACTAACCTACCTAGAGAGAGTTAAAGAAGGACGCCATGAAAAAGTTACTTTGGTTTTTGGTACTTGGTTTAATTGCAGTTGTGTTTATTGGCACAGCAGTATTCCTGTTTAATAAATCCCAGGCCAAACCTGTGGTTTACCAAACAGATACCGCCTTTACCACCAGTATTGTCAAAAAGACAGTAGCGGTGGGCAAAGTGGTGCCGCGGCGCGAAGTGGAAATTAAATCCCAAGTGTCGGGCGTGGTGGAAAAATTATTTGTAGAAGCCGGCCAAACGGTGAAAAAAGGCGAGATTATTGCCAAGATCACCCTGGCGCCCAATATGGTTCAGCTCAACCAGGCGGAATCGCAGCTGGAGCAGGCGCGCATCAATTTCCAAAATGCCACTACCGAATATGAGCGCCAAAAGAAATTATTTGAGCAAAAATTAATTTCCTCTTCCGAGTACAACAAATTTTTACTGCAATACGACTTGCAGCGCGAAGCGGTAACCGCCTCGGAAAACAACCTGCTGCTGTTAAAAAAGGGCGCGACCAAAAAATCCGACAAAGTATCCAACCTGATTCCCGCTACTGTAGATGGCATGGTCCTGGATCTGCCTTACAAAGAGGGTGCCTTTATCGTCGAGACCAGCTCCTTCGGTGCTGGCACCACTATCGCCACCCTGGCCGATATGAAGGATATGATTTTTGAAGGCATGGTGGATGAATCTGAAGTGGGCAAAATCCGCGAGGGTATGGAGCTGGTACTGGACGTGGGCGCGCTTGAGGGCGATCCCTTTACCGCCGAGCTGGAATACATTTCACCCAAGGGTGTTACCGACCAGGGCACCATTAAATTCCAGATTCGCGCCGCGGTAAAACTGCAGGACAAAAACTTCCTGCGCGCCAACTACAGCGCCAACGCCGACATAGTCCTGGAAAAACGCGACAAGGCCCTGGCCATTAACGAAGGCGATTTGATCATCGAAGACAAGGGTCAGTTTGTCGAAGTGGAAACCGCGCCCCAGGTCTTTGAAAAACGCGAAGTAAAAACCGGCATTTCGGACGGCATCAACATTGAAATTCTGTCGGGCTTAAAAGAAGGCGAGAAGATTAAACACCGCTAAGATAACAGCGGCAAAAAAGCCCAAAAAGGCGGAACCGGTTCAATTGCCAGTTTCGCTTTTTTTATAGGGAGAAATTACACAACAGGTTAGTGCTCGGTTAAAACGGCCCAGGGTTTTTCCGGGCCGTTTTCGTTAGTTGAGGATGCTTAGTTAACGCCGGTTAATTTGGTGGCTTCAACCTCCAGGCGAATAAAATAAATCTTGGTGGTGCTCTCATAACCTGAATCTGTGCCCAGTAACAGCCAGAGTTTACCCTCGGCGTCGCTATAGGTCGTAAAGCTGCCACTGCTGCTGATCAGGCTTTGGTAGTGGTAAGCAGTATCGCTGCTGCCACATTCGACGCGGTTGGCAAAGTTGCCCAGGGTAATGGCGTCGCTGCCGCTGGTTTCCTGCTGGCCTTTATCGATATTCATCAACAAATTGCCCGCGCCATCATTTTCCGCTTTAGGCTGTGTTTTGCTGGCGCCGGCTTTTATCCATACACTTTCCCCCGGCGCGCCGCCCACACCCACACAATTTTTTTGCGCATTGCTGCCAAATACCACTTTAAAACGAAGATCGTAGCGGGTATTGGGTTGTAGACCGTCGTATTGACGGGTAATAAACATAAACAGGTCGTCGCTGTGGTTATTGCCATTGAGCGCGAAACCTTTTTTTGAGGTGTTGAGCGCAGCGGGCAGGGTTTCGACCCCTGAGCTCAATTCGTAAAAGGATTCCTGCCCAGCGGGGTAATCGGCAAAACCGGCGCTCCAACCGCTGGCGTCCTCATTAAAATCGACGCTTAAATACTGGGTATTGGGATCGGCTTTGGGTGGGTCTATATCGCTGCCGCAGGCGGCTAGGGTGGCAATTAAAATTGCCAGGCTGGTAAGTCTAAGGCGGGGATGAAAAGGTGTGCGCATGCTCGGCTCCTGATGATCGACAACTAGCCGCTATGTTAGGTACCGCGCCTGACCAAATCTGTTAGGACTATGCTCGGCCTTGTAAAAATCTGTAAGCTGTTCGGGTGTCGTCGGTGCGGGCTACAAATCCTCACAACAGCAGGGGTTAAAATGGCTTTAAATTATCCTCGCCAAATTTTATCCAGCGCGCTCGATAACCTATTCAGTCAAGACCCATTATGAGTTTCCTCCACTGCTTGCTAACCCTTACTTCCATCTCCACAGCCGTGCGGAGCAGGTCGCGACTGTTTGTCGGCGCGCTTCTGTGGCTGGCCGCGCTGCCTGGCCCCACTTATGCCTGTGACAGCGAGAGCAGTGACTGTGTCGCTGTGGGCAAGTGGGATCTGCGTCTGGCGGTTGGCCTGGGGCTGCGCACCAATCCCCTGACGGAGGGCGACAATATCCCGCTGCTGTTGCTGCCCCAGTGGCGCTATAACGGCGAGCATTTTTTTGTCGACAACCTGGACCTGGGGGCCATCCTCTGGGAGGGCGATCAGCATCAACTCAACCTGCTGCTAACCCCCAGTTACGACCAGATTTTTTTTGATCGCTGGAACCCGGCCAATGTGCTGATACACAACGCCAGCCTGATGGGTGACAAACAACCTGAAAGCGCTAACCCCAAAGAGGGTTTTAGCAGCTACGACTCGCGCGCCATGCACAATCGCCGTCTGGCCTGGCTGGGTGGGCTGGAATACACCGGCGGCAACGACTGGCTCAACTGGCAGGTGCAGTGGTTGAGCGACATTAGCGATCGCCACAACGGCCAGGAATTGCGCCTGTCGCTGGCGCACCAATGGCACTGGCCACGGCAGAGTTTAAACGCCCTGGTGGGTGCCCAGTGGCAGAGTGCGCAGGTATTAAATTATTACTATGGTGAGAGCGAGGCCGAGGTCGGTTATACAGAGCTGGGCAGCTACCGGCCGGGCTCAGGCACCAGCGCACTGCTGCGTCTGGATTGGAATTACCAGCTGACGCGCGACTGGGATCTGCGCCTGCTGCTCAGCTATCGCCGCCTGAGCGATGCGATCAGTGCCAGCCCATTGGTGGATACCCAGGGAGTCACCACCCTGTTTGTAGGAGGGGTCTACCATTTTTAGCTGGGCCAGTGGCTTGTCGCCAGGCGGGGTGCTCCGCGTTCGCTGGCGGTGGCTGCCATTCGCCTTGTGGTTGGCGCCTGGCTGGCTTGCGGCCCAAACCCAGGTGCATAGCCCGGTGGCGATGAGCATCAAGCCGCGCCTGTGTGTGTTGAGCGATGAGGCGGACGAGTGTCACGACCGCTTGCGCATTCGCTGGCAGGGCAGCCAGCCGCAGTCGCTGTGCCTCTATCAACAGTTGCAACCCCAGCCGCTGCGCTGCTGGCAGTCGGCGACATCTGGCCAGTTTGAGCTGGATTGGCGCACCCGCGACACCAGCAGTTTTCAGCTGCGCGACAGCAACAACTTGCAGCTGCTCGGTCACGTGGAGTTTGAAGTGGTGCGCGAGCAAACCCAGTACAAGCGCGCCAGGCGCAATCCCTGGAGTTTTTTTTAACGCGGAGTAAGGCAATGCAGGTGCAAGCCCCAAGCAACATAGTGCTGCTGGTGGAAGACGACCGCCGCTTGGCGCAGCTGGTCAAAGAATTTCTCGAAGCTAATGATTTTCAAGTGTATGTCGAGGACAACGGCAACCGGGTATTGCGCCAGTTGCAAAACCTCAACCCGGCGCTGGTGATCCTCGACCTGATGCTGCCGGGACGCGATGGCCTGAGCCTGTGCCAGGAGATACGCCCCGGCTTTGGCGGGCCAATTTTGATGCTCACCGCGCGCGACAGCGACCTGGATCAGATCCTCGGCCTGGAATACGGCGCCGACGACTATGTGATCAAGCCGGCCGAGCCGCGCGTGTTGCTGGCGCGTATTCGCGCGCTTATGCGCCGCTACTACCAACAGGAGGAGCGCGAGCAGGAGGCGCTGAGCTTTGGCCAGTTGACCATTCAACCTGTGTCGCGCGCGGTCGCGCTGGCGGGTGAACCTGTCAGCCTGTCCAGCCACGAGTTTGACCTGCTGTTCACCCTGGCCAGCCAGGCGGGGCGCATCCTCAGCCGCGAATTCCTGTTCAACCAGATTTACCACCGCGATTACGACGGCCTGGATCGCAGCATAGACGTGCGTGTGTCGCAGCTGCGCAAAAAGCTCAAGGACGCCAGCGACAACCCCACCCGCATCAAAACCATATGGGGCAAAGGCTATTTGTTTATCGCCGACGCCTGGGATGCCCCGGCGTGAACCGCGCCTTTATCAGCCTCTACCTGCTTATAGTTGCCTCGGTGATCGCCATTGGCTGGGGTTTAAACGCGCTCTGGGAGAGCCAGGCCGAGGCGGGTGCAGACCCCAAGGTAAGCGCCTTGTTCCAGTTGCTGGAGCAGCGATTGGCGGCCCTGCCCCCGACCGAAGTGGATGATGCGGTGACGGATCTGGGGCAGCAGCTGGGGATTCAACTGGACCGCATCGCCATGGCCGATATGGCCAGCAGTCGCGGCGCGGACGCGCTGGCGGCGGGAGCGCCGGTGCGGGTGCAGGGTGAGCACAGTGAAATCTGGTACAAGCGCCTGGGCGCGAGCGATCAGCTGTTGATGTTGCGCCTGCCCAGCCAGGAGCCGGAACCCTGGCTCGATCGGGTATTGCTATTGGTGTTTTACCTGGCGCTGGCATTGGTCATTTACCTCTGGGTCTGGCCGCTATCGCGCGATGCCCGCCGCCTGGAGCAACAGACCCGCGAACTGGGGGCCGAGGGCGTGCCGCTCGGCGTCAAGCTCAAGCCCACCTCTGCGCTTTTCCCCCTGGCACAATCGTTCAATCGCATGGCACAGCGACTGCGCGACCTGCTCGCGTCCCACCGCGATATGACCAACGCCGTGTCCCACGAATTGCGCACGCCCCTGGCGCGCATGAAATTCGCTCTGGCTTTGATCGACACCCACAACCTGGACGGCAAAAGCCGCGCTCAGCTGGAAAGCCTTGGGCAGGACGTGAGCGAAATGGAAAGCCTAATCAGCGGGCTGCTCGCCTACGCCGGGTTTGAGCGCCACAGCCAAGCGCTGCGGCAATCGCCCGGGCCCATGGCGCACCTGGGCGAACTGGCCCGGGCGCAGTTTGCCCGCCTCAACAACCGCGGCCTTCATTTTGACGTGGCGGATTTGAGTGCGGGGGCCAGCTGCCACTGCGAATGGAAGCTGATGGAAACCCTGCTCAATAACCTGCTCGCCAACGCCGCCCGCTTTGCGCACCAGCAGATCAAGTTATCCCTGGGGGTGAGCGACCAGGGCTACTGGCTGGCGGTGGAAGACGACGGCCCGGGCATAGCCGCGCAGGATCGCCTGCGGGTATTTGAATCCTTTACCCGCTTGACTCCAACCCAGGGCGCGGCCAAAACTCCCGGCTTTGGCCTGGGCTTGGCCATAGTGCAGCGCATTATGCTCTGGCACGGCGGCAGCGCCCGGGTGGAGCAGGGCCAGAGCCTGGCCGGCGCCAGGTTTGTTGTGGCCTGGCCTGCGGTGGGCGAGGCCTAGGCGAAACCCAGCGCAAGTGGGTAGTAAGGAAACATACGCCAGACACGTAACAAAAAAATTGCGCGAAAAACCGGCAAATTTTAGGCGAGGGGTGGATATTATCCGACTTATAGGTGTAGTATCGCCCAACTGGTCAAGAGAACCAGACGACAAAAAAGCACCTAAAAGTGCGCGAGCAGATACTCGAACAGGTCCCAGCACCCGTGAAGAGTAAAAGGATTACACAATCCTCCCAGGAGCAAAACTCCACCTCTGCCCAGCATAATTTTAATAAACTCGGCAATGTAATAAAGCGTTATCTCGGTTGATACCAAGTCACCATTCCATGGTGGTTTTGTTTTGGCTGCCTGAACCCAGGCGTAGTGCAGACTGCGAGATAATGACAACAAACTCACACACGACACTTATCCCGCACCGCTCAGATTGCTCGCGTTATGCACGCGCGCAAATTGCACTCGTCCCATTCCGCAGCCCCGAAATTTTCCAAACGGCTTAGCACACAGACGCTAAGCGTTTAACCAATTAACAATAAATTTCATGTTGTTCGAAAACGAGGGGAGACCAATGTATAAAAAACGCCTGCTATCGCTCTGCATCACCCTGGCTGCCAGCGGCAGCCTCTACGCGCAGGAACCTGCGCAGCAAACTCAAAAAGCGGATGTACAGGGTGATGTCGAGGAAGTGACTGTTACCGGCGTTCGCCGTGCCGAGTTGAATGCGCGTGAAGCAGAGCGCGGAAAAAATATTTTCAGCTCGGTGATCTCTCAGGACGACGCGGGCAACTTTGCCGACCAAAACGTGGCGGAGTCGCTGCAGCGGCTGCCCGGTATTACCCTGCAAAAATCCGAAGGCGAGGGCAAGTTTGTCAGCGTGCGCGGCCTTGGCCCGGGCTTTGTCACTGTGCAGCAAAACGGTGCTGAGCTGGCGACTGCCGGCTCCGATGATCGCGCCTTTGCACTGGACGCCATCCCCGCCGACCTGCTGGGCGGTATAGAGGTATTCAAATCGCTTACCCCGGATATGGATCTCAACTCCATCGGCGGTGTGGTTAACGTAAAAACCGTCAGCGCTTTTGATCGTAAAAAAGATAGTTTGCGTCTCACACTGCAAGACTATTACCAGGATTACCAGGGCGAGCACTCACCCAAGGTTTCAATTCAGGGTACCAATTTATTTGCCGATGACACTATAGGTGTTGGCTACTCAGCTTCATGGGAAAAGCGCAAAACCGTCAACTACGAAATGCTGCACCATGAAACTACCGATATGCGCTATGTGCAGCAGGATCTACCGAGCACTACGCCCGATCAAAACGATTTGAGCAGCTATATGCTCATTCCTTTCGAGTTCCAGAATCGTCAGGAGACAGGTGAGCGCGAGCGCAAAGCTGTATCTCTGGATTTGGGTTACCGCCCTACCGAAAATTCTGAATACTTTGTTCGCAGCACCTATACCCAATATTCGGATAACGACCTGGCCTGGCGCGAGTACTATCGCTTTGGCCAAGCCGGTGCCGATGACATAGTTTATCTGGATCCAAGCAGCGGCACTTTTGGTGTGGTCGATGCCGATATCCAGCAGCAAATGTTTATTCAGTACGGAGTATCCAAAACCAGCTCTGTTGAACTGGGTGGAAAAAATACGTTTGAAGTGAGCGATGGTGAATATCACCTGGATTACGAATACGATTATTCCAAGAGTACCTACAGCAAACCCGATGGCAAGCGCGTGCAGTTCCGCGAGCGCGATGTTCCGCTCATTGCCCAGTCGGGCGAGGACTACATAGTTGCCCAGGCGATAAACCCCAACGCCCTGGCAGCCTTGGCAGGTACAACAGTTACCGCAGCAGGGCTGGGTCCAGATCAAATCTCTGGTTATTCGGCCAATGGCGTTAGCCTGGCGGGCTTTGAATTTGACAACCTGTTTTTGGAAAACTCATCGCGCAGCGATAGCCTGAACGGTATCAGTGTCAACCTGAAACGCGATTTCAACGAGGGCTGGCTAAATTACTGGAAAGCTGGCTTTAACATTAAGCAGCGCGAAAGAACGCGCAACCAGGATCGCTGGAGCTTGACACCGGCTTCATTCAGCCCCGA
>CBINKF010000062.1:0-9769 GCA_966251115.1 uncultured Cellvibrio sp. | reverse complement strand
GGCGGCGTGTTAAGAGGGGGAGTCCATATCATTCGTTAGCGAACAAAACAACTTATGAGCAATTATCAACCTTACATAGTATTTCTCTTTGCGGTAATTGTCGCTGCTTCGTACTTTGTTGGATTTACCCCGCCGATTGTAGGTTTGGTATTTCTACTAATGAGCGCTATCGCCTATTACTACTACGGAAAAGACAAGAAGGCAGCAGTGAATGGAGAATGGAGAGTCCAAGAAAATACATTACATCTTCTAAGCTTGTGTTGTGGCTGGCCCGGTGCGCTTCTGGCGCAATATAAATTCAGGCATAAAACCAAAAAAGTTGGTTTCAGGTTCGCATTTTGGTTTACAGTTCTGGCTAATGTAAGTTGCTTTTCTTGGCTCCATTTTCCAAAAGGAAATTTGCAGCTTAGAAATGTTACTTTTAAAATAGAAAATTTCACCCTGACTCAAGCTAAATCAGACACTGTAATTTCATCGGTATTTTTCTTAACAGCGTTCCGAGAAAGGTGGCCGCATGTTCGCTAACAAGGTGCATTACCATCGCCCACTACGTGGGCTGGACCTCCAAAACGCTCCGCGTTTTTCCGACCGGTGTGCACGGCGTTAGTCACCTAATGAAAGGTAAATGCCTGTGTGAAGCTGTCGAATACGAAATTACCGGTACTCTCGGCCCAATTTACAATTGCCATTGCTCCAAATGCAGACGCTGGCATGGATCGGCCTTTAGAACCCGCGCATCCATCCATAGGAATCAATTCATTTGGGTAAGTGGCTCCGACAATTTATCCGCATACAAATCATCTGCAAACGTTACCAAGTTTTTTTGCAAAACCTGCGGCTCACCGTTAATTAGCACCTATGAAAACAAGCCAGATATTTTAGGTATTCCTCTGGGTGGCATAGAAGGTATTACCGAGGCAAGCATAGAGGCGCATATATTTGTGGGGTCAAAAGCAACCTGGCACAGAATTACCGATACCGCACCGCAATTTGAGCATTGGCCGGGGTCTGAAGAGGCGGTTAGAAAGACAAACACTTAAACTTCAGCCAAGTCACCCAGCATTGTTTGCCAAATACATATGGTGTCTTCAGATTAGATACCAAGCAGCCAAGGCGAATCTTATCCGGTTTTAATTCTGCATGTTGGTAGTTCGGGTCTGGTATTTCTTGTGCCAGCCTCCGTAACAGGCCTTGAGTTTACGGCTATAGCCCATTCTCCACACCCCAAAATTCCTGATTTTTAACGCTTTTGCAGATAATTGGCTAGACTGAAACGCAATAGATGCCACTATTGATGGCGATTAATATTTCACAGCGTTTTTTTGATGGCTTATTTTTTTGCAGTGTCCAAGCGGTTTCCATAGACTGGTTACAAAAACTTATTTTAGGTGTATTCCATGGCAAATCAGTTCAACAAGGATAACTTTATTGAGCTGTCCTGCGCTCAGTGCGCTAATGGGGCGGGGTTATCATTTGATTTCAGTTTTGCTTTTCAACCCATTGTAGACGTAATAGAGCGGGGTGTTTGGTCCTATGAGGCCTTGGTTAGGGGGATCAATGGTGAGTCAGCATTTTCTGTGCTTGAGCAGGTGGATGACCACAATCGCTATCGTTTTGATCAGGCCTGCAGGGTTAAAATTATCAAGTTAGCATCGCGCCTGAATATGAAAACGCGCTTAAACATCAATTTTTTTCCTAACGCCATTTACAAGCCGGAGCTGTGCATACGAACCACACTAGCCGTGGCCCAGGAGACAGGTTTTCCCATTGAAAATATTGTTTTTGAAATTACGGAAGGCGAGAGAATACGCGATGAGGAACACCTTATTGGAATTATCGAGGCCTATAAGCACTTAGGCTTTTTTATTGCAATAGATGACTTTGGCGCAGGCTATGCCGGATTAAACCTGCTGGCCACCTATCAACCGGATTCAATTAAGCTGGATATCGCATTGATCAGGGAAATACATAATAACCGGCCTCGCCAGGCTATTGTTAAAGCGATTGTTGGTGTATGCAATGAACTTAACATAGACCTTATTGCCGAAGGGGTTGAAACAAAAGAGGAGTACTTGTTCCTTAAAAGTCTGGGCATCAGATATTTTCAAGGCTACTATTTTGCTCGCCCGGCTTTTGAGGCATTGGTTGTTCCTGAGGATGGTTTGTACTGATTTTACAGGCAGAAAGCCAACCGGATATAGATTTGATTATGAATTTCATATCATTTGAAAACGAGCGACAAGATCTTTAACCCACAGCCTTAAAAGGAACTAGCGCTATGTCGCAGTCTAAGCCCTTTCTATTTGTTTTATTAGCAGCAGCATTTTTAGCGGGTTGTAGTAGCGTAAAAGATCTGGCTATTGAAAATGCGCTGGAGAATGCATCGCGCACCAGTATCGAATATAACTCGCAGTGCCAGAACTTAAAGCTGCGCTGCCGCCCGGAGGATTTCCGCGAATGGCAAACGTCCAGTGGTGAGCCTGGCTGCTCCTGTGAGGGCGGCAGTCGCCGTTAGCGGCGGGATAAAATCGGGACGCTAACAGCAGAAAGGCAGAACCAGGGAAACCCGCGATTCAATCTGCAACACTAAAACAATGGCAAGGCTTCACAATAAAAAAGCCGCACTGGATTCCAGGCGGCTTTTTTGTAAAACGTTTCGCAGGGGTGTTTCTATTTATGCTTCAGCCCCAGCACTTTTTTCTTTGGCGTTGGCGACCAGCCAAAGAATTGCGCCCAGCACCAACATACCTATACGAATGCCCCAACCCACTTCGCGCCCCCAGGTATCTATCCAGGCGAGCACAATAAACTCCATGTTCAGGTAGTCGAGAACAATAGAACCCAAACCAAAAAACAACAGGTAACCAGCGAGAGATTTCATAACTGTCTCCATTTCGTCCACATGTGAAAAATTATTGTTGGTCCGTCTGCAATCGGTGGTTTAGCGCGTTACGGCTTACCACCTGAGTGTAGCTGGCCGCAGCCAGACTCGGGAGACTACCCCAGGTCGTACAAAACCACAAATTTTCTCGTGCAGGTAAAACCTCTGGTTACGCAAAGTGACAGTTATTGCTGCTACTACAGCTGCAATAGCGCTTGATTCAGGCGCGCTTCCAGCTCCACTTTAAGGCGCAGGTAATGATTGAGCTGAAGGCCGGTTTGCTGCGCGATTATGTCGCGACATTGAGACAGATCCAGGTCGGAGATATAGCAGGGATAACGCTCACTGGTTTGGCGGTGCTGAACAATAAAATTGGCCACCTGGATATAAAGTTGCTCGCCCAGAGCGAGCGATGAAAACTCCTGCTCGTTGCAGAAAATATTGTAACCAAAGCCGCCCTGGTGATCTGGCTCGGCGATGACTTTTATTTGCAGCGAGAAACTGGTCTCCAGTGTCACTTGCTGTTGACGACCGCGCAACTGATATTGGCACTGCCGACTGCCCACCAGGGGCGCGCTGGCGTGCAGTTCCAACTCATAAACTTGTATCGGGTCGCGCTCAAGGCGACCAGGCAGATCGCCATCCCAATGCAAATGCTGCAAACTGGCCTGCACAAAACCCAGCAGCGGTCGTAAAAAAGTTTGCTGGTTAAAGTAAGGCGATAGGCAGTGAAATAGCGAACCCTTTTCATCCACCAAGGTAAGTTCCGCGAGCGCGCCCTTAACCAAATAAAACACGTAGACGCCACGCGCGCTTAACAGCGGGCAGATAGCCCCCAGGGGTTTGTCGCGCAGCGCGTAGCTGTCGGCCACCAGCGGGCTGAAATCGGCCTGCGGCTGGGCGAGTTTTTCCAACAGCTTTTCGTAAGTTTTAAAACGCGAGATATGCGGTTGGTGATGTAGAAATTGCAGCAGTAGATACTCATCGCCCATTTCAACGATGTAACGCGCACTTTGTGGCCGGGCACTGGTGTAGTAACAATTTATAATTTCGCGCCAGAGCTCCGCCAGGCGCTGGGCGATACTGGCGCCCTGCCCCAGACTAAAACAGTCCACACTCAGCGATGGCAACAACTGCGGGTTGCCCGTGGGCAGCAGACGTAAACAATAAAGCAGTGCGTTAATTAACGCATCGCGGGTAAAGCGGCGCACTGTCACTTCGCCCCAGGAGTTGCGAATAACTAAATCCGCACTTAACACCAGGTTTTCTTTCAAACCGGAAAAGCCCAGGGCGTCGCGTTGGCTGCTGAGTTTTTGCATGCCTTTTTTAAGCAACTGCGCCTGCGGCTCTACCCCCAGGTTTACCAGCCAGAGCATTTGCTCGGTGTAGGCGGCGCGTGTAAAGGCCTGGTGCACCTCTATATCGGCCGAGGGCAGCCACTGCTCCAGACGCTGCAGAAGTTGCTGCTTTTGCACCTGGGTGAGCTGGTAATCTTTGCTGACTATATCCACGCGAGTACCGCGCACCAGCAGGCCATTGGCCTGGCTCCACAGCAGCAGTTCCAAAAGGCTGCGCGCGCGTTTAATTGGCTCCACACTCACCGAGCGCAAACTCAAGTCGCTTTGACTGCCGCGCAACAATTGCCAATTTTCTTCGCCCTCGCTCGCCACTTGCACCAGGCACAGCGCCGGCTCACTTAAATCCCGCGAGATGCCCGGGTTAATCCATTCAATTTTGCCGGCTTTGCGTTCAAAGGCAGCGTGGAGTTTGCGCCCGAGAATCATCAGCTCGTCGGCGCTGATGGCAACCTGGTGGTCCTGCTGGCGATTCAGCTCCAGCAACAGGCGATAACTGTGGTTGAGCTCGTTTACCAGCAGCGCGCGCTCGGCAATGACATGGGGCGATTTCCAGTAGGCGCGGTTGTCGAGCATGTGCAGCAAATGGTTGGACCAGTGCCAGTCGGCAACCAGTTTTTCCAATAGCAAACGCTGCCAGGATTTGCGCCCGGTGGCGGGCTTTTTGGAGAGCGGTTTATTAGCTTTAAAATAGAAACAGCGGCGCACCAGTTCCAAGCGCTGGCTCTGGCTTTGGGTTTGCAAATAGGCCTCGACGCGACGATAGATCATCACATAGGGGTCCAGCTCATCCACCGCTGGCTCGCGCGTATAAACCTGCTGTTTAAATTGCAGCGCCAGGGTTTGTTGGCAACCCGTCTGTCCGGGCGAGAGACTGGTAGCGTAAACCTCCAGCAGCAGTAACTTAAGCACTGACTTGTGGGGCGACTCTATAGCTTTGTACAACTGCCAAATACCGGCGCCAATAAATTCGTTGGCAGGAATTTGCGGCAGACCGCCAAAATCGATTACCTCTTGCACTTTAATAAAACGTTTGGACAGCAACTGCTGGGCAAAATCGAGGTAATTTGCCTCCTGGGTTGCCGGTACAAACCACCACAGCGGCACCTTACCCGCCAGCCACAGCGCGGTGCGATAAAATTCATCGAGCAGCAAAAAGTGTTGCGCCGAGCCACTCGCCTCGCGACTTAGACGCGCGACATGACCGGCCTGGAAGCGCTCGCCAGTCATCAGGAAAAAATGCACTTCCAAATTAATATGCTGCTGCGCCCATGTACTGATTTGCACACATTTATGCTCCAGCGCCATCAGCCCCGGCTCGTCCAGCAACGGTCGATAACACACCCAGATATCCAGATCGCTGGTGTCGCTATAACCGATGCTGCCGACGCTGCCCATTACAAAAAGCGCATCTATATCCGCTGCTTTTTCGTTGAGGTCGCGCTTGTAATGAAAACTGCGCGCCAGGGTTTTGGCCAGCCGCAGCGCCTCCTTGTCGGGCTCAAAACCGGCGATGCCGGCGGGCACCTGGCCATTGTGATAACCGGGAAGTTGCGGGTGATTGACGTGAAACAACAGCGGCAGCAGCTGTAAAAAAACCTGCTGGCGCTCGCTCAAACTTTGCAGGGCGCGCTGCAGGCGCTGCTGGTTAAGGTGGAGAAAACGCTGCTTTATTTGGCTGAGTTGTTTACGATCCAAGCCCTGATCTATATGGTGAATATCTATGGCTTGGGAAATCATGCGAGGGCCTGACTGAAATTGGAAGTTAATCGCCACAAGGAGAGAATAACAACAGTAAAACTGAAAAGATTAACCAGCCGCTGAGGCTTAAACCCGCTGCTGGCCGCTGTGGGCTTTGCGCGCGCGCAACACCTCGGCGAGGGTGGTATAGAGCAACTCGGGATTAACCGGCTTGCTTAAATAGCCATCCATACCCGCCTCCAGGCAGCGCTCGCGGTCGCCGCGCATTGCCTGGGCGGTAACGGCAATTATTGGCAGGTTCTGGCCTTGGTTGAGGCGACGAATCTCGCGCGTCGCCTCCAGGCCATCCATTTCCGGCATTTCCAAATCCATCAACACGGCGTCAAAGGGTTGGTCTGCATCTTTTACTGCTTGCAATGCCTCGCGTCCGTTGGCTGCCACCTGGGTGCTCACCTGGCGCTTTTTCAGAATGCCGCAAATCACCTGCTGGTTTACCAGATTGTCCTCCGCGACCAAAATGCGCGCGCCTTTTAACAGTGCCAGCTCATCGCCACTGGCGGGGATCAGCGGGCTGATTTTTTGCAGCAACTGCTCGCGATTAACTACCTGGCTAACCACTTCAAACAGGCGCGATTCGCTCACCGGTTTACTTAAAAATTCATCCACCAAAATAGCATTGGGATCGGTGCTGGAAATTTCGTCGCGGTGGTAAGCGGAAATCAGGAATACCTGGGGCTTGCTGCTCAGGCTGCGATCTTTTTTGATCATGCCGGTTAACTGCAAGCCGTTGATGCTGGGCATGCGGTAATCGAGCAACACCAGATGATAGGGTTGCCCCTGGTTGTCAGCCTGGCGAATTTTATCCACCGCGGTGAGCGGGTGATCCGCCTCTTCCACTTGCAGGCGCAGGCTGCGCGCGGTGCTGGCGATAATCGTGCGCGCGATGTTGTTGTCGTCCACAATCAGCACGCGGATATTACTCAGCTCGCGCGGCTGGCTGATTAAATTTTTTTCACCCAGGCGGCTGGGCTCAAAGCTGGCGGTAAAGCTGACACTGCAACCCTGACCGGGTTCCGAGGCTATAGCCATTTGACCGTGCATTAGATGCACCAGGTGGTTACATATTCCCAGGCCCGAGGTATTTACGCCGCTCTCTTGCAGGTTTTGTTGCGCGAGGCTGTCACGCACATGGGCCAATTTCTCGCTGGTCATGCCTAAGCCTTTATCTTCTACGGTAAATTCCAACACCAGCTGGCCGGGTAGTTGCGCTTTGCGCTCGACGCGCACCAACACTTGATCGGTGCGCGAATACTGGAATGCATTGCTGATCAGGTGATTGAGTATCTGGCTCAGACGCGAGGCGTCACCACGCAAAAAGCGCGGCACTTTAGCATCCAAATCATAATTAATGCGAACATTTCTGTGGAGTGCACTAATTTCAAACAGCCGCGAAATTTTTTCGAACACCTGCTCCAAATCAAGGTGCGCGTGCTCGAGTATGACTCGCCCGGTTTCGATTTTGGAAAAGTCCAGCAGCTGGTTTATGATATGCAGCAGCGAATCGGCGGCGGAGTTGATGCTGGTGAGGTAGCTGCGCTGCTGTTCGTCGAGGGAGGTATCCTGCATTAAATAGCCCACTCCGATAATGGCGTTCATGGGCGTGCGTATTTCATGACTGATGCGCGCAAGGAATTCACTTTTGGTTTTACTGGCCATATCCGCCTGGGTTTTGGCGTGGATCAGCTCTTCCTGGGTATCGATAAACTGACTGATGTCGGTATTAATCGCCACCATGCGCGCCGCATAACCACGGGCGTCCCGCTCAAAGAATCGCGCCTTGGTATAAACCCAAATGGTGCGTCCATCGCGGTGCAGCAAGCGGTACTGCAGCATAAGCGAATCGCGACGATTGGTAACCGCGACCTGAATCTCCTGCAGCAGGTTGTCGACATCCTGCGGATGAACAAAATAATCTTTAAGGGTTTGCAGGTTGCCGGGCAGGTCTTCGTAGTCGTAGCCCAGCATGCGCAAATAGCTGCGGCTGAAATAAATTCTGTCACTCCCCAGGTTCCAATCCCAGAGACCATCATTGGTGGCCTCCATGGCGTACTGGTAGCGGCGGTCGCGCTCAAGCAGCAAACGCAGTTGGCTCTGCTGCTCGACTATACCGAACACACAATCGAGGATTGGGTCCAGCAGCAACAGGTCTTCGGCCGGCCACTGGCGCTCGTCACCGCTGTGCAGCGCCATAAAGCCCAGCAAAATTTGCCCCTGTACAGAGGGCAGCAGCAGGTTGCCGTGTATGCCCAGGCGCTGCAGCGCTTCATCACCCGCCAAACTGACCGGCTCGTCGCTCTGCAAGCGCGCCAGGTTTTCACCCGCCTGCTCCGTCAAAGGCGCCAGCCAGGTATCGGTGGCCAGCGGCAGCGGCTCCTGGGTGCCAGCCATCCAGAGTTTAAGTGGCAGCGCCTGTTGCTTATCCCGATCCCAGCTCCAGAGGCTCAGGCCCGCGAGCGACAGACTTTCGCCCAGGCGCGCCATCAGCCAATAGACAGACTCCAGGCTGGGGTTAAGGCACAGGTATTTGAGGCAGGTGGTCTGCCAATAGCCATCGAGTCGGGGACCATCGGCAAGTGCAGAAGCAGCGCTGGCGGGAACAGGCAGGGGGTTGTTGGCCCGGGTGGCGGTGAGTTGCTCAGGGGCGGTATCGGCCTGCTGCAAGGCCTGTTTTAAGGACGCGAGTTGGGACTCCAGCAGAAGGATACGATCTGCCAGCTCATCGCGAGTTTGAAAAACCTTGCCGGTATCTTTTTCCATAGAGTATTTCTTTGAATTACCTCTACTCCCTGACGGTTGAAAAACGTGCCGATACGCTTAAAAAATAAACCGCCATTTGACAAGCTTAGATCATCACAAGCCAATTTCCAGCAATCATAAACGTTTATTTATGCGCCAAATAAAAAGCCGCAACCAGTTGGGCTGCGGCTTTTTCTGACCAGCTTAAACACTGCGCTTTATATGCGCAAAAGCAACCTAGCTACGACTTGCCAAACTGGCTTTGGCGCGCTCAACAGCAGCTTTAACCTGGGCTGGCGCTGTGCCGCCTATATGGTTGCGCGCCGCCACTGAACCCTCCAGGGTCAATACCTCAAACACATTGGCTTCGATAACCGCGGAGAATTGCTGTAGCTCTGCCAGGCTCATCTCCGACAGGTCTTTACCCGTCTGCACACCATAGGCCACTGATTTGCCCACAATTTCATGGGCATCGCGGAAAGGCACGCCCTTGCGCACCAGGTAGTCGGCCAGGTCGGTGGCGGTGGAGAAGCCGCGCTTGGCCGCTTCGTACATCTCCGCTTTGCGCGGCAGTATCGCCGGCACCATATCGGCAAAGGCGCGCAGGCAGTCTTTGACGGTGTCAATTGCATCAAAAACTGGTTCTTTGTCTTCCTGGTTGTCCTTGTTGTAGGCCAGGGGCTGGGACTTCATCAGCGTCAGCAGGGCAATCAAATGGCCGTTAACGCGGCCGGTTTTGCCGCGCACCAACTCGGGCACGTCGGGGTTTTTCTTCTGCGGCATGATTGAGGAGCCGGTGCAGAAGCGATCGGGCAAGTCGATAAACTTGAATTGCGAGCTAGTCCAGAGCACCAGTTCTTCACTCATGCGCGACATGTGCGTAAGCAGGATACTGGCGAAGGCACAGAATTCGATGGCGAAGTCGCGGTCGCTCACTGAGTCCAGCGAGTTTTCGGTGGGGCCTTCAAAACCCAGCAGCTGCGCGGTGTAGGCGCGGTCGATGGGATAGGTGGTGCCAGCCAGGGCGGCGGCGCCG
>CBINKF010000061.1:0-9823 GCA_966251115.1 uncultured Cellvibrio sp. | reverse complement strand
GATTTTTCAGGGCGCCGATCAAATATGTCAGGACGATATTTTTGATAGCTAGGTTAATAGTTGCATGACCATCGCGGCGTTAAAAACAGTTTCGTAATGCTCATTTATTTCACATAAATTCCGCTTACTCAGCTGCTTTTGCCTTGCGCTGACTGCCGCACTAACGCTTTTCGACTGGGTGAAATTGATAAAAAGAGTAAGCTTATGAACCAGGCAATTAATCACTGGCATTTACATCGAAAGCTTATATTTACCTTGGGTCAGCACTCCGCGGCAGGTATTAAAGCGCAAAATGAAGACGCCATAGGTATTCGCGTGCCCGAGGGGATGTTGCTGGATACCAAGGGCGCGGTGGCGGTAATTGCCGATGGCGTCAGCGCCGCCGAGGCGGGCAAGGAGGCCAGCGAAACCTGTGTGCGCAATTTCCTCGCCGATTATTTTTCCACGCCCGATACCTGGACGGTAAAAAAATCCACCACCTCGGTGTTAATTGCCTTAAACCGCTGGCTCTACTCGCGCGGCCAGCATTTGCGCGAAGCGCAAAAAGGCTTTGTCAGCACCTTTAGCAGCATTATTTTTAAAGCCCAGAGCGCACATATTTTTCATGTGGGCGACACGCGTATTTATCGCTACCGCGATGGCCAGCTGGAGCAGCTGACCCGCGACCACCGCACGGTAATCAGTGCGGAGCAGTCCTACCTGGTGCGCGCCATGGGTTTGGATGTGTCGCTCGATGTGGACTGCCGCAGTATAGATCTGGAGGCGGGCGATGTTTTTTTATTGTCCACCGATGGCTTGCACGATTTTGTTGGCGATGTCTTGCTTGCCCAGCATTTGCAAAATCTCAGCGATGATTTTGAACAGGATTGCCGCGCCTTAATTGAATTGGCCCTGGCCAACGGCAGCGACGACAATATCAGCTGCCAATTGCTGCGCATTGATGAACTGCCGGCGCTGGATGTTGATAGCGCCTGCCAAAAATTGGGTGCTTTACCTTTCCCCCCGCATCTGGCGCCGGGCATGGTGATTGATGGCTATTGTGTAGTGAAAGAGCTGCACGCCAATAGTCGCAGCCAGGTGTATTTGGTGAGCGATATAGAAACCGGCCAGTCGCTGTGCATGAAAACCCCCTCGGTGAATTTTGCCGATGACCCGGCCTATATCGAGCGGTTTATTTTAGAGGCCTGGATCGGCAGCCGCGTGCACAGCCCCCACGTGGTGAAGGTTATTGCGCCCAATAAAAGCAAATCCTGTCTCTATTATTTAATGGAGTATGTCGAGGGCATTACCCTCAACCAGTGGATTCGCGAAAACCCCAAACCGCCGGTGCAGGATGTGATTTATCTGGTGGAGCAAATTTGCAAGGGCCTGCGCGCCTTTCACCGCCGCGAAACCCTGCACCAGGATCTGCGCCCGGCCAATATCATGGTGGATAAAAACGGCGAAATTAAACTTATCGACTTTGGTGCCTGCCATGTAAAAGGTATTGCCGAACTCAATTCGCCCATTGCCCAGCAAAGTATTTTGGGGACTGCGGAATATTCCGCGCCGGAGACGATTTTGCAAGGGCTGTGCAACGAAAAATCTGACCAGTTTGCGCTGGCGGTTATAGTATTTGAAATGCTCACCGGCACCGCGCCCTTCGATGGCAAACTGGGCAACTGCCGCAGCGAGCGCGCCTATTTAAATACCCGCTACACCAGTGCTTACGAATTAAATCCACTGGTGCCTTTTTGGATTGATGGCGCCATCCGCAAAGGTCTGCGCTACGACCCCGAGCGGCGCCACGGCGATATTTCCGAAATGCTGCACGAACTGCAAAACCCCAACCCCAAATACAAGCAGCAGTATCGCGCGCTGCTGTTGGAGAAAAACCCGCTGCGTTTTTGGCAGGGGCTATCGGCGCTGCTGTTTATTGCTTTGTGCGTGGCGCTCTATTACTAGTCGCCCTGCCTCTGCTTGAAAAGCCGCTAAAAGCCCCGGGTATCCCTCGACGCCGCACTGGGGTAGTATTTGCGCACAACCTATAAGCGGCCTGCGCCTGGCGACAGGCCGCAACACTACTGTAAGCCAAGTGTGCTCTCTCATTCCTGTTCAGGTAGAAATTCACCCGAGGCAATTATGAACAACAACAAGCTAGGCGCGTTTTACTCTCTGCCGCAGCGCGCGCGCATTGCATTGATCACCAGCGCGGCGCTGTTAAGCGCCATTAGCGCTCAGGCGCAAACCTTGGATTATGTGGGCGACAAGGTATTTACCCAGGGGATTGAAGGCCCGGCGGTGGATGCCCAGGGCCAGCTTTATGTGGTGAACTTTGGCGAAGAGGGCACTATTGGTCAGGTCAGCGGTGTCGATCAGGCCAAACTTTATGTGCGCCTGCCCAAGGGCAGTACCGGTAATGGTATTCGCTTTGATCAGCAAGGCTTTATGTACGTAGCGGATTACAGCGGCCACAATGTGCTTAAAGTCGACCCCAAAACCCAGGTGGTGAGCATCTACGCTCACGAACCGCGCATGAACCAGCCCAACGATATTGCGATCAGCCGCAGCGGGTTAATTTTTGCGAGTGATCCCAACTGGAAAGAGTCCAGCGGGCGTATCTGGTTGACTAATCGCGAAGGCAAGACCAACCTGCTGGAAGACAATATGGGCACCACCAACGGCATAGAGGTGAGCACCGACGAGCGCCACCTCTATGTGAATGAAAGTATCCAGCGCAATGTGTGGCAGTATGACCTGAACCCCAAAACCGGCGCCATCAGCAATAAAAAATTGCTGATTAAATTTGCTGACCACGGCATGGATGGCATGCGCTGTGATGCGCGCGGCAACCTCTATATTGCGCGCTACGACGCCGGTGAAGTGGCGGTGGTTTCCCCCCAGGGCAAACTGCTTAAAACTGTCAAGTTACAGGGGAAAAAACCCACTAACCTCGCCTTTGGCGGCGAGGATGGCAAGCGTGTATTTGTCACCCTGCAGGATCGCGGCGCGGTGGAATATTTTGAAGCGGATCAGCCCGGGCGCGCGTGGATGTTGCTGCACAAAAAATAATTTTGCTCAAAAATAAAAAAGCCGTTTGCGGCGGGATGCAAACGGCAATCACGGAAGGCGGTGACAGAAGAAGTGGGTCGCTGTTTTCTCTCTCCCTCGTTCATTGCACTTAACATGAATGAGTCCTGCCATTCGTTGCTCTGTCCTTGATTTTGCTTTCCTTACATTCACTTTCCTTCAAATAACCGGCAAATCCCTTTGCGCGTGATTTATTGCTGGAGTAACCCCAGGCGTTTGATCTGTATTAACAGCCGAGGTTACCTGGACCTGCGCTGGTGCCGAGGATATTGATAAAGCTCTGGAAGCTGTTGATACGGCTTTGCACCTGCGCGGGGTTGCCGCCATTGCACTCCAGTGAGCCGTTAATGGTGCGAATGGTTTCACCAAAGCCGTGGCCGTCCACTATGTCGCTGTGGCCAGTCCAGTAGCCGGCGCCGGTTTGGGTCATCCAGAACCAGAGCGCGGTTTTCCAGGCGACTGTGGCATTTTGCTCCACCATTTCCGGGTAGCGGCGCAGGTCTATGCCCAGGTAATCACCCGCTGCGCAGTAGTTGCCGTTCCAGCTGAGTTGGATAGGGCCGCGGCCGTAGTAGCGCTTGCCGGATTCACAGGGGCAGGTAGCGGGGTTGCCGTCCCAGTCGCCGCAGTATTCGCCCTGGGCAATTTCCGTCACATACACCAGGCCACTGGTCTCGTGGGCAAAGTTGGCCAGGGCGGCGGCGGCTTCGCGTTTTTTCATGCTCAGGTCGCCGGTGCCGGCAAAGGTTGGAAAGGCTTTGGCCGCTTCCACCAGGCCCTGGTAGGTGTAAAAGGGGTTGCGGTTGGGGAACATCTGGTTGAATTGCGCTTCGCTGACTACCGCGGCAAAACCGGTCGCGGTGTTGCCCGCTTTGCGCACCACCAGGGATGAGGCCTTGTCATTAAAGTTGCTCAGGCAGGCGTTGTCGCCGCTAACCACCACCGAAGCGCCGCTGAAATCCCAGTGCTCGTAAAGCACCGCCTCGTAGCCGGCGGCCACTTTAATGGAGGAGATGGCGTCGTTGCGTGCACCCATGGAGGTCATCACATTGCCGTCGTAGGAGCCGAGGTTATAACCGGCCGACCAACCGCCGTAATTGCAGTGTTCATACACAGTGACTAAACCGGTGGTGCTGCCGCCGTTGCCGCTCACTTCAATCCAGTTGAAGTTCCAGCCGCTGGTTTGTGCAAAAACCCCCAGGTTATAGGTGCCGGCATTGATGGTGACTGTGCGCGATACCGTGGTCCAGTTTTGCCAGCCGCCGGTAGCGGGGATGGAAAAGTTGCCCAGCTGAATGGCGCCGCCGTTTAAATCCACCGAGGCGGTAGCGCCCGAGGGGCTGGCCACACGCATTTTGATGGTGTAGCTGCCGCTGCTGGGAATGTTCAGGTTGGGGTAGACCAGCCATTCACCCGCATCTATCCAGCCGAGGTTATAACCGCCGCCCGAATCGCTGGTGCCTTCGATATCCACATTGTCGCCGCGATAGGCGCCGCCGGAGTTGCCGGGGGTGGTGTCGTAGTAATTGGAATAGTCTTCCGCTTGATAGGTGACTGCCTGGGCGTTACCGGCCAGGCCGGCGGCGAGCAGCAAGCTGCCCAGAGTAAGTTTTAAGTGAGCGCTCAATGTGAGCGCAGAGAGTGACCGACGCATTCTTATTATCCTCACTGGTTGATTAACGGCCCGGGCGTAATGGGTAGGAATTAGTTAGTAACCCTTTAGTTACTCTTTAGTTACTAGCCCTTGGCCTGCGTTATGGATCTTGTAATTGGACTTACCCCAGTTTGTTATCAGCGGCCTAGCCGCAGCGTCAGGTGGAGTAGGGGTCTGGGGATAATCGACCAGCGGCGACAGCATTGCAATTGCAGGCCCGGTGCCAGTTTCGGCGGGCTGCAAATCGCTACCCGCTACCTAAAATCGAACTTTTTGCTGTAAAGATGATTATGGCGCCAGTGGGGTTCTAGTTTCGGTAGCTGTGGAATTTGCAAGCAGTTAAGGCCCTGCTCGGGTTGCCTTGCCTGGGTGAAAGTTGCTTACAAAATCTGTAAATAATTTTCTTTAAATTTGATTTAATACCTGATAGCATGAAAATTATTACCAATATGCGCGGATTTTTTGTACGAATTCCCGGTTTATTGAAAATTATTTTCAGAAAATCGCCACAATAAACATAACAGGCTGGATATGACCCATCGCGAAGCGCAAGCGCAAGCTCAACTTATCGCCGAGAGCCGCCGGCAATTATCCCTGCGCGCGCTGGATACCCTGGGCAAGGGCCTGGGGGATTTGTCCGAGCATCCGCGTCTGGGCGACCTGGCGGCGCTGGGCTGGAATCTGCTGGCGGAGGATGTGAGCCTGTCGGTGGCGGTGCTGTCCGAATCGCGCCTTGCCCACAACCTGGCCTGGATGAACCGGTTTATCGCCGCCTACGGCCTAAAGCTGGCGCCCCACGGCAAAACCACCATGAGTCCCGGCCTGTTCCAGCGCCAACTGCAAGCCGGCGCCTGGGGCATTACCCTGGCCACCGCGCCGCAAGTGCAGGCCGCCTACAACTTTGGTGTGCGCCGGGTGATCCTCGCCAACCAACTGCTGGGCCGCGCCAATATGGCCATAATCGCCAGGCTGATGCGCGACCCTGAAATGCAGATTTTTGTACTGCTCGATTCCCCCGCCAATGCCGCCCGCTTGGGTGAGTTTTTCGCCAGCCACAATTTGCAGTTACCGGTGTTGATCGAGCTGGGGGTGACCGCTGGCCGCACCGGAGTACGCAATCAGCAACAATTGGATGCCCTGCTTGCGGAAATAGCCCGCTGGCCCCAGTCGCTGCAATTAAGCGGGCTGGAAGTGTACGAGGGCGTACTTAAAGATGAAGCCAGCATTCGCGCGTTTTTGCGGCGCGCTGCCCAGTGTTTGCAGCAGCTGGTGGATGACGGATTGATTGCCAGCGAGCGCGCCCTGCTCACCGGTGCCGGCTCCGCCTGGTACGACCTGGTGGCCGAGGAGTGGGCGCCGCTGCAACTCAACAAACCGCTGGATGTGGTGTTGCGCCCCGGCTGTTACCTGACCCATGATCTGGGTATTTACAAAGCTTCGGCCGAGCGTATCCAGGCCAACAACTCCGTCGCCAAACAAATGCAATCCGGCTTGCTGCCGGCGCTGCAGCTCTGGGCTTATGTGCAGTCGCGGCCCGAGCCTGAGCTGGTCATTCTCGGCCTGGGCAAACGCGATGCCGCTTTTGATGCGGGCTTGCCGGTGCCGGCGTTGCACTACCGCCCTGATAATTCTGAACAACCCCGGGTCGCTCCAGAAAATTGGCAGCTGACCAAAATGATGGACCAGCACGCTTATATGCAGGTGCCCGCCGATGCCGATGTGCAAGTGGGCGATATGCTGGCACTGGATATTTCTCATCCCTGCCTTACCTTCGACAAATGGCGTCAGCTGTTGATTGTCGACGATCACTATCAGGTGATCGATGCGGTGGAAACTTTCTTTTAGGAGACTGCTGTGATCACCCATGGACAACTGCTGCTCGCCTACGCCGCCATCGCCATAGTGGCGCTGATACTGCTGATTGCACGCTACCGGTTGAATCCCTTTATTACGTTAACCCTGGTGTCTCTGGGGTTGGGCCTGGCGGCAGGTATTCCGGGGCGCGATCTGGTGGCTGCCTATGAGGCGGGCGTAGGCAAAACCCTGGGCCACATCGCCCTCATAGTCGCGCTGGGCACCATGCTCGGCAAAATGATGGCCGAGTCCGGCGGCGCCGAACAAATTGCACGAACCTTGATTCGCTGGTTTGGCGAAAAGCGCGTGCACTGGGCCATGGTGTGCGTGGCTTTTTTGGTGGGCCTGCCGATTTTTTTTGAAGTGGGTTTTGTGCTGCTGGTGCCCATCGCGTTTAACGTTGCGCGGCGCACCGGCACCTCGCTGTTGCTGGTGGGCCTGCCGATGGTGGCGGGTTTGTCGGTGGTTCACGGTTTAGTGCCACCCCATCCGGCGGCGATGATCGCCCTGGGCGAGTATCAGGCCAATGTCGGGCGCACGATTTTCGTTGCGCTTTTGGTGGGCATTCCCACCGCGATTATCGCCGGACCCGTATTTGCCAAATGGGTGGCGCCGCGCGTGCCATTGCCCGAAAAAAATCCGCTGGAGCTGCAATTTATTCACAGCGAAAACGCGCCTGACTTGCCCGGCTTTGGCATCACCCTGGCCACCATTTTATTGCCAGTGGTATTGATGATGCTGGGCGGCTGGGCTAACAACATTACCGCGCCCGGCAGCACCTTAAATAATCTGCTCGCGTTTATGGGCAATTCGGTAGTTGCGCTCTTGATTGCCACCCTGGTGAGCTTTTACACCCTGGGTTTAGCGCGCGGTTTTAATCGCGATGCGATTTTGCGTTTTAGTCAGGAGTGCCTGGCACCCACTGCAGGTATCACGTTATTAGTGGGTGCCGGCGGCGGCCTCAATCGCATTTTGGTGGAGGCGGGAATCGCCAAAGAGATTGTCGCCCTCTCAACGGGTTGGGCACTTTCACCGCTGTTAATGGGTTGGCTGGTGGCAGCGCTACTGCGGGTGGCGACTGGCTCGGCCACCGTAGCCATGAGCACCGCCGCTGGCATAGTGGCACCTATAGCTCTCGCTGCTCAATATCCCCATCCGGAATTACTGGTCATAGCCACTGGCGCCGGCTCGTTGATTTTGTCCCATGTGAATGACGGCGGCTTTTGGTTAATTAAAGAATATTTCAACTTGAGTGTGAGCCAGACCTTAAAAACCTGGACGGTTCTGGAAACCCTGATCGCCTGCGTCGCGCTGGTGTTTACGCTGCTGATTGCGCAGCTACTGTGAGAATTTTAATGAGCAATAACCTTGACATAGTCTTCCATATCCGCAGCCAGCGCGAGCAGCTGTCAGCAGGGGAGAATAAAGTCGCCGATGCGGTGCTCGCCGATATCGCCTTTGCCGCCGCTGCCACTATCGATCAACTGGCCGAGCGCGCCCAGGTGAGCATTGCGACCATTTCGCGTTTTGCCAAATCCATCGGCTGCGACGATATCCGCGATCTCAAATTAAAACTGGCGCAAGCCAGCGCAGTGGGCAACCGCTTTTTGGCCGAGGCGCCAGCGCCCGATGAGAGCGCTTTTTACACCCAAATTTGCGCCGAGGCGGAAGCCAGTTTGCGCGAAAACCTGGGTCGCTTTAATGAGCGAGATTTTCGCACCGCCGCGCAACTGCTTAACAGTGCCAGGCTGATTTATATCGGCGGTATGGGCGGCGCTTCCACCATGCTGGCGGATGAAACCCAATTTCGCCTGGCGCGTTTGGGGGTGGCGGTTAGCGCCTATCACGACCCGGTGTTTTTGCGCATGATCGCCGCCACGCTCACCGAAAAAGATGTGCTGGTATTGCTTTCGGTTACCGGCGTCACCCCCGAGATTCTCGCCGCCGCTGACATAGCGCGCGAATACGGCGCGCGCATTATTGCCCTTACCGCACCGGATTCGCCGCTGGCGCACAAAGCGCAAATACTTTTGCCGGTAGTCACTCAGGAAACGGATTTTATTTACAAGCCCTCGGCCTCGCGCTACGGCATGCTGTTGGCCATAGATGTGCTTGCCACCGAGTTGGCGCTGCTGCGCAAAGGTGAGAGCCAGGAACTGTTGCGGCGGGTGAAATTTGCCCTGGATGAATATCGCGGTGGCGACAACCGTTTGCCCCTGGGCGATTAACAAGGAATTCACGGATGCACTTTGATCTACTCATTCGTCACGCACAAATCGCCGAGGGTTCCGGTGCGCCCTTGTTTCGCGGCGATTTAGCCGTGGCCGATGGGGTTATAGCGGCGATTGGCGATCTGTCCTCAGTGAGTGCCGAAAAAATTGTCGATGCGCAAAATCAGGTACTCGCGCCCGGGTTTATCGACGTGCACACCCACGATGACCTGCAGGTGATTAAAGCGCCGGATATGCTCGCCAAAATTTCCCAGGGCATTACCACGGTGGTGGTGGGCAACTGCGGTATCAGTGCCAGCCCGGTCGCCTTAAAAAATAATGCGCTGCCTGATCCCATGAATTTATTGGGCGCGCCCGAAGAATTTTGTTACCAGAATTTTGCCGCTTACGTTGCCGCTGTGGGTGCCGCACAGCCGCGGGTCAACGTCGCCGCGTTAGTGGGCCATACGGCGCTGCGCAACAATCACCTGGCGCGTTTGGATCGCACCGCTACAGCGGCGGAAATTGCGGCCATGCAACAGCAATTGCGCGAGTCCCTGGCTGCGGGCGCCTTGGGCTTATCAAGCGGCCTCGCCTATGCCAGCGCCAGTGCCAGCGATACACAAGAAATCGCACAATTGGCGCAGGTACTCAATGAATTTGGTGGGGTTTACACCACTCACCTGCGCAGCGAATTTGATGGCATTTTGCAGGCGCTGGATGAAGCTTATGAAATAGGCGAGGGCGGCAGAGCGCCGATTGTTATCAGTCACCTTAAATGCGCCGGTGCGGGCAACTGGGGGCGCGCCGGTGAGGTGTTGGCTTCATTGGATAGCGCGGGGAAAAGCCGTCCTATTGGCTGCGATTGTTATCCCTATACCGCCAGCTCATCCACCCTGGATTTAACCCAGGTTACCGAGGACTTTGAGATTGGCATTACCTGGAGCCAGCCCCATCCAGAGATGAGTGGACAAACTCTGGCGCAAATTGCTCGCCAGTGGACTCTGTCGCTGCTCGACGCCGCTAAAAAATTACA
>CBINKF010000060.1:0-9830 GCA_966251115.1 uncultured Cellvibrio sp. | reverse complement strand
ACCCCTAAACCCCTAAACCCCTAAACCCCTAAACCCCTAAACCCCTAAACCCCTACACCCCTAAACCCCTAAACCACAGCAATTGTGCAAATTTAAGCCCGCCACTTGCCAGCTAGAACTCAGTTTCATATTATTAATATTGTCTTACAATAAGACGCTTGCGATTCCTGTGCTGTATCTGGAATTACCCGATTAGTCACATAAAGATAAACAAGGCTAACTATGAAAATCTCAACTTATCTCAAGCAATGGGGAGCAGTATTAAGCATCGTCCTGGGCGGTGTAAGCGCAGGCAGCGCACTGGCATCAACCTATACCCTCACCGGCGACCTGATCACCCACGACCCGGGCATTACCAAAGAGAGCATCTGGTGGCTGGGCGAAACCAGCACCGCCGGTGGTATCGCCATTAAATACTCCACCAACGGCACCGACTGGCATCAAGGAGTACCAATTTTCGGCAGCGGCCTCAACTGGTGGAAGGCCTACAACGGCAACACCGCCTCCACCTGGGCCCCGGACATCTCCCGCTTTAACGGCAAGACCAACGTCTTCTACGCAGTCTCCACTTTTGGCTCAACCAAATCGGCCATCGGCCTGGCGCAAGCCACATCCATGGCCACCGGCGACTGGGTGGATAAAGGCATAGTGATTGAAACGGCGGCGGGCGATAGCAAAAACGCCATTGACCCCAGCTTTATTACCAGCCCTAATGGCGCGCCCTATCTGGTCTACGGCTCCTGGGGCAACGGCATTTACATTACCGCACTCAACTCCAGCACCCTCAAAGCCACAGGTAACTCCTATCGCCTGGCCACCGCCAGCGGTGGTGTCGAAGGCGCCAACCTTGTGTACAACGGCGGCTACTACTACCTGTTTGTGTCCAAAGGCCTTTGCTGTAAAGGCGCCAGCAGCACCTACTACATCGCCTATGGCCGCTCCACCAGCTTATTTGGCCCGTACCTGGATAAAAACGGCGTCGACATGAAGAACGGTGGCGGCACTGTGTTTGAAGGTGCCAGCAGCGGCTGGGCCGCATCCGGCGGTCAATCCGTTGCCAGCGGCCGCATCGCCCGCCACCGCTATTCCAGCAGCGACGGCACCTCCATCCTGTTTATCAGCGACCTCAACTTCTCCGGCGGCTGGCCAACTTTTTAAGTTAGTGTTGTAGAAGTAAAAACTGATGCCTCAAACAAAACGGCCGCGAAAGCGGCCGTTTTGTTTTTCGTGTAATGCGGTGTACTTCCCGAGGCTTTGGCAATATTTCAAAATCCCATTTATGGATACACAACTAATCATACCTTTGCTCAAATTGCATCTTTAACCTGCACATTTAGATCTTTCGGGAAGGTAAAAATGCCTTTATAGTCAGCTGCTCGGGGGAAGCTAATAAATGATATTAGGCATTTCCTCGGGAGGAAAATGAGCATGCGCAATTTTCCGTTCGGTCTAACTGGATAAACTCACCCATAATGCTTTTGGATTCAAGGGATTAGGGGTGGATTTGAGCGAGTTTTTAGGAGGGATAACGCGCATGCGTTGTATACAAATAATGAATCCGAGATGGCTGCATACCGACTAACTTCAAGATGTTTTTGCTCGCACAAAACGGAGCGTCCATAGCTGTTATGGCTCAGCTAGGCATCGTACCAAAGGAATAATCGAATGTTAAAAAATAAAATCTTAATACTTTTTCTCTTTCCCATTTTTATATTATTTGGTTGCGCAAGTACAAGCCAAAATATAGATTCAGGGTTATGGCACTACAATGCGGGGCTGTATGATGAGGCTATTCCAAGGCTTCTTTCTGGAACTGAGTCTTTAAACAAGAGTAATCCTAGTGATACTCGTTTGCCTTCGGCGTATTTGGCACTTGCTCATATGGCCTCAAATGATAAGCGTTTTGATATTGCCGAAAAATATTATAAGCAAGCTATTTCTGTCGCAGAAAAATATAACTCTAACGATAAAAGAATAATGCGAAATGTATCTTCTAGTGCTGGAAATTACTACCTCGACAATAGACAGTATTCAGAAGCAATTCCGTTGCTAGAACGTGCAGTAGCGATTTCAAAAAACAATGACTCAATAGCAAGAAAACTGTATGCCATTGATCTAGATAATCTTGGCTTAGCAAATGACGCTGTTGGGCATCACGTAGAAGCTGATATTTTAAGCCAGAAAGCATTGAACGTGCTATCAACTTTATCAAGCACTCCAGAAATTCTAAGTATTCGTGGTGTTGTTTTCTATAATATTGCGTATCGTAATGCAGAAAGAGGTAACGTTACCGAAGCAGAACAATATTACAAGCGAGCACTTTCAGACATTTTAGTATCAGATGAATCATGGCGTATTAAAACAGTAAAAACCAATTATTCAGAGTTTCTTAAAAAATTAGGCCGCAATGCGGAGGCTGAAGAAATTAAAAAATAGCATAAATCGGGCAAGGAAGAGTTTCTAGCTCCCCCTCCCCACGACACCCTGCGTGCGGCTCCGCACAGGGCGCTATCCCTAAGGATAGTGAATTTCTACCCAGCGATCGCGTAACGAAATTAATCCCAAGTTAACGCGCAACTCGGATTAACCCCAATCGCTGGAAGAGCGCAGCGACTTCCGACATATTTTAAAATAATCGCCATTGTATCTTGTCGGAAGTCGGCTTCGCCTCTTCCAACCTACGTTTAAACAAATCTTTATAAGCTTTAAAAATCCCCCCACAAATACTGCACCAGGCTGATTGCCGTTACCGGCGCTGTCTCGGTGCGCAGCACTCTTGGACCCAGGGTTAGAGGCGCAAAATGTTGGCATTTGGCCTGTTCAATTTCGCTGTCGCTCAGGCCGCCTTCGGGGCCGATTAGCAGGGCTACAGATTTGGGGGATTTTTCTGCGGGGAGTTTTTGGCTGTCGCGGTGATGGAGGACGAAGCGCAGTTCCGCGTGGCAGGCGTTTAGCCAGTTTTCGATTTTTTGCGGCTCGCTCAGTTGCGGCAGAATATTGCGCTGGCACTGCTCGCAGGCGCTGATAATAATTTGCTGCCAGCGCTCGTGGAGTTTTTCCTGGCGATCGCCAACCACTTTCACCTCAGTGCGCTCGGTGATGAGCGGGGTAATTTTGGTTACACCCAGCTCAGTGGCTTTTTGCAGCACATATTCAAAGCGCTCGCCGCGCGAAATGCCGATAGCCAGCTCCAGTTGCAGCGGCGACTCGCGATTATGCGGGGTAAATTCACCCAGCGCCACGGCGACTGATTTTTTGGTTACCTGGGTTATTTGTGCGGCGTATTCGCCACCCTCACCGTTGAATAAAACCAACTCGCGCCCGGCTTGCATGCGCAGTACCTTGGCTAAATAGTGAGAGGCGGCCTCATCCAGTTCGATGGTGGAATTGCTGGCCAGAGTATGGCGGACGTAGACGCGGGGAATTCGCATAGCGATTAATGATCTTGTTTAAGCTGAGTTTTAATGGCGCTTTGGTCAAGCGCCGATTCCAGAAACAGGCGAGAGGCGGCTGTGTGCTCGGTAATGGCATCGGCCGCTAATAAAATCGCGCCTGTAGTCCAGGTGGTTTTTTCGCGCGGCCAGATGACCTGGTCGCGAAAATTAAAGCCGGTCCAGTAGCCGCCATCCTCATCCATAAATTGGTGCAGCCAGCTGAACAGGCTGATGGCTTTGGCGTGTTCACCAGCGGCCAGGAGTGCGAGTGTTAATTCACAGGATTCGGCCACAGTCACCCAGGGTTCATCGCTGACGCAGCGACAGCCCACACCAGGCTCCACAAAAGTTTGCCAGCGGCTTTCGATGCGCTGGTGGGCGGCCTGGCCGCTCATAACACCCGCCAATATGGGATAAAACCAATCCATACTAAAACGGGTTTTGGGTGCCCAGGTGCGATCAAAATACTCTGGATGATGGCGCAGGGCATTGCCGAGTTTGGCGCGCTTGTTGCGCCAGCCCGTTGCATCTTCGCCCAGGGTTTCCGCGATTAATATTGCGCACTCCAGGCTTTTATATATCGAGCTACAGGCTGTTACCAAAGCATCTTTTTTAGGGCTGTTGTCCTGGGCAACTGCCCAATAGATTTCGCCAGTGGGTGCCTGGTAATTCAAAACAAAATTAATCGCACGCGCAACGCTGGGGAAGTTTTTTTGCAGGAAGGTTAAGTCTCCCGTTACCAAAAAATAATGCCACACGCCGGTGGCAATATAGGCAATAAAATTGGTTTCGCGATGATCTTTGTCTGCTGATTGTTCACCCAAATAATTTGCCCACCAGCTGCCATCCTCTAATTGGTTTTCCATCAACCATTGATAGGCACGCGCTGCTGCCTGCTGCTCGCCGCCAATGGTTAAACCCATGGCGGCTTCTATATGGTCCCAGGGGTCGGCTTTACCACCGCTAAACCAGGGAATGCAACCATTGGGCAATTGCGTTTGCAGAATATAATTTACCGTGGGGCGCAGCAGGCTTTCGGGAAAGAAGCCTTTGGTGAGTAATAAATTTTTCATGCCTTTTCCAGCTCCACTGCTTTTCCTTTAACCCCCTCCCTGCCTCCCCCTTGTGAAGGGGGAGGAGTAACCATTCCCTCCCCTGCCAAGGGGAGGGTTAGGGTGGGGTGTGCTTTTTGAAAATACATCACCAGACTTTTTCCCATTATTGGATTGAGTAATTGTTCCAGGCTTTGGGTCAGCCAGGGCTTTTCCATTAAATCCCACACCAGCAAACGGTGATAAAGTTTGATTAGCGGATTGGTGTCCTGGGTTTTCCAGTAAAGGCATTTTAGCCACCAAAAGGGCGAGTGGAGCGCGTGGGCCCAGTGACGTTTTTGGGAGTAAAATTTTTGCTGTTCGATTTCGCGACGCAACTGCCTGCCGTTAAAAATGCGGATATGGCCGCCCTCCACCTGATGGTAAGCCTTACTCAGCCACCAGCAGATTTTTTCTGGCCAGGCACGCGGTACTGTCACGGCTAAAAGCCCGCCGGGTTTTAATACCCGTTGAATTTCCCCAAGCACAGCTTGATAGTCGTGAATGTGTTCCAGCACTTCGCTGCAAATAATTTTGTCGATGCTGGCGTCGGCAAAGGGCAAGCGCGTGGCATCTGCCTGCTGCAAATAAAATTGGCGCTCGCCGCTCGCTTGTTGAAATGGCAGATAGCGCTGCTGCGCAGTGCGCAAATCATGGTTACTCAGATCTACACCTATTGCCATCACTTCCGCCTGCAGATAGCAGTTGATCGCGTGACGGCCTTCGCCGCAACCCAGATCCAGCACTATGTCGCCTTTGGCCAGGGGAAGATCGCGGAAATTAATAGTGAGCATTCTTGCTCCCTGTTAGCGCTTGCTTGGTAACATCGCCCGCCAAAATTTCGCGGTAATAGTTTTCCAATTGCTTGCCCACACACTGCCAGCTGAGCTGCTGTTCGATATGGGCGCGACCGGCTTCGCCCAGGTGCTGTCGTGCGGCCGCGTTTTTTAGCAATTCCCGCAGTGCCTCGGCGAGTTGCTGCACATCGCCCGCCTTGACTAATTTTGCTGCGTCGCCCACAACTTCGGGCAATGCGCCACCATCACTGCACACTAAAGCGATGCCGCAGGCCATAGCTTCGGCGGCGGGCAGGCCGAAGCCTTCATAGAGCGAGGGCACCACCGCAATGGTCGCGCGCGCGTATTCTTCCACCATCTGCTCGCTGCTGATGCCGGAGATAAACTGTACGGCCTCGGCCAAGCCCAACTCATCCAGCTCCCGTTGCGTTGCGCCCTCCGCTTTGAGTTTGCCAATAACTACCAACTGCAACCGGGGAAACTCGCCGCGCAACTGCGCCAGGGCGCGCAGCAATACACTCAGGCCTTTTAGCGGTTGATCGGATGACGCTGTAGTGATCAAGCGCAGCGGCTCGCGTTGAATATGCGCCAGGGGTTTAAACAGCGAGGTATCCACACCATTGGGGATCACCTGAATGTCTTCTGCAGCGCGGCCAAAGGCCTGGGTAATATCGGTGCGCGATTGTGCCGATACAGTGAGCAGATGGTTGAGTTTATTCACTACCTGCTGTTGCATCGCCAAAAAACTGTACCAGCGGCGAATCAGCCAGGCCTGGCCTTTGCTGGTGGCCGCCGCCAGCGCCAGGTCGCGATCGCGGGTAATGGGGTGATGCACAGTGGCCAGGACTTTATAGCCGCGCCTTTGCAGCTGGAGCAGGCCGTAGCAGAGGCTTTGGTTATCGTGGATGAGATCGTAGTGAGGCTTATGGGTTTTGAAATAGCTAACCAGCCTTCGGCCGAAACAGTAGGGTTCACCAAAGCCACCGCTGAGCTTACTCCACCATTCGTAAAAATCCGCCCAGGACAGCAGGTGCCTGGCACGCAGGGCGCGGTGCGGATTGGGGTGAGCGTAGAGGTCGAGGCTGGGCAGTTGGATCAGCCGCACCCGCGAATCTAACTGCGGATAGGGCGGACCGGAAATCACATCCACCTGGTGCCCCAGGTCCAGCAGGGCTTTGCTCAGGTAATACAGGTAAATGCCCTGACCGCCCACATGGGGATGGCTGCGGTAGCCCAGCAGCGCTATGCGCAGTGGACGCCCAGCTGCGATCTCAGTTGTGTCCCCCGGCGCAGCGGCGGGTGCTGCTTGAGGGGCTAAATATTGACCGTAGCTGAGCGGTTGATAGGACATGGAACCAATACCCGATAAATGTCCGCGCATTATAGGCGCAGTGGGTTTTTGGCTCCATGTTTCGCGCGGTTAACCGTCAAATCAAACGAAGAACGTCTTAGTGCTCGCGATTCGCATCAAAGTGGTTATCCACCAAAATCAGCCCCAGACTGACCACAAACAAGAGCACCAAAATACCTACCAGTGAAGCCGTTGCGATTACGCCTGATACCAACATGTGTCTATCTCCTGTGATGATTGTCTGGTGGCCTTACGGGTTATTACCCTTGGGCTACAGGGATAGAGTGGACTTTGCAGGGGATGGCGAACTTGATTTGTATCAAGCGATTTTTTGCGGAGTTTGATGTAGCGCAAATCCCGTTCAGCTTAGCCAAGCCGACGCGAAAAACCGTGTTTGAAAATGCGAGGATGACCAAGCGCAAGAATTGTGACAATAAAAAAAGCCGGGCCAAAATGGCCCGGCTGATTTTGCTGATGCAGTTTTACACCTGCCAGCTGAACTTAATGCTCGCGCGAGGGGGCCAAGCGCTTTTCAACGAGTGCGAGGGTAAAACCGGTGAGGATAATGAGTGCGAATACGCCCATTAACAGGCCAGGTCCTACAATTGCTGAGGTCGACATAAATAGTGCTCCGATATGAGTTAGAGGTTAAGGGTTACACATTAACAGTGATGCAGATTACAAACCATCTGCGCTAAACGTTTTCATCACATAGTCCACCCGCTGTTCGGGGGTGCGGTGCATGCGCTCTTTGAGCGATTCGATATGACGCAGGCGCGGCAAGAGACCGCGGCCATTCGCAACCTGAATTGAGAGACCGGGACGGGCATTAAGTTCCAATAACTGGGCGCCGCGCTCGCGGTCGAGTACCAGGTCGGTGCCTATATAGCCCAGGCCGGTCATGTCGTAGCAGCGCGCCGCAATCAGCAGCCAGTCGCGCCAGTTGGCGATAATAATTTCATCCAGGTTGCGCTGGGTGTCCGGGTGATGGGTGACAGGCAAGGAAAACTGCACCGCTTTAAGCGCCCGCCCGGTGGCTATATCCAGGCCCACACCCACGGCGCCCTGGTGCAGGTTGGCCTTGCCGTCGGACTTGTGGGTAGCCAGGCGCAACATGGCCATTACCGGGTAGCCTTTAAAGGTGATGATGCGGATATCGGGCACACCTTCGTAGGAGTAGTCCTTAAAGTAATCGTCGAATTTGATCAGGTCCTCGACTATGACCACATCCGGCTTGCCCGCCAGCGAGTAGAGGCCCGCCAGGGTATTGGTCATATGGCGGCGAATATCGTCGATGCTCACCTCGGCCCCGGAGGACTTGATAAACATGTCGCCACGGCGACCCACTATCACCCAGATACCTTTGCCGCCTGAACCCTTGGCCGGTTTGATGGCAAAGCCGCTCAGGCCCTCCAGTTTTTGATCTATGTGCTCAATTTCATGCTGCGCGGTCACGGTAAAAAACAGTTCGGGCGTGGCGACCTCATACTCCTGCGCCAGCAGCTTGGTTTTGAGTTTGTTATCCACCAAGGGGTAAAGGCTGCGCGGATTATAGGGCGCAATAAACTCGTGGTTGCGGCAGTTCATGCCCAAAATGCCCAGGCGACGCAACCGCCAGGGGCTAACCCAGGAACTCCACCAGCGCTTGGCCTTGCCAATCATTTATTGGCTCCCTGCTCGGCTTCGGCGTCAACCACCATGGCGCGAAAGCGGCGCAATTCGGAAAGTTTGTAGCCAGTGTATTGGCCCATGAGCATGATCAGCGCCAGGCACACCAGGTTGAGTTCGGGGAAGTTAAAAGTGAGGTGGCCTATCCAGGTCAGCTGCATCATGCTGTAGGCCAACACCGCCACCAGCAAGCTGCCGCCGCCCTGCACCATCACCTGTTTGGGGCCCTCTTCCTCCCATAGAATCGACATACGCTCGATAGTCCAGGCGATGATAATCATGGGGAAGAAGGTGATGGTCATGCCGGTATTCAGGCCCAGCTGGTAGCCGATCAGGCTCAGCGCCGAAATAATAAAGATCACCAGCACCACCAGGGTGGCAATACGCGCCACCAGCAGCAGGTTGAGGCGCGACAGATAGGAGCGCAACAGCAGCCCCAGGGCGACCACCAACACAAAACTAAACACCCCCAGCACCAGTGAGGTTTGCAAAAACGCCAGGGCAATAAGGATGGGCATAAAGGTGCCCGAGGTTTTCAAGCCGATGATAATGCGCATAAACACCACCACCAGCGCGCCTATGGGCAGCAGCAACAGCAGCTTGAACATGCTCTGCTCTTCGATCGGCAAATGCTGGATGCTGACCACATTGAACAGGCTGTCCTTTTTTTGCACCCCCACCAGGTCCATGGCGGAAATAGTTTGGTGGATCATCGAGAAGCTGACACGCGAGCGTTTACCGCCCGCCACATCGAGGATGGACTCGCCACCGGTGTGCCATAACAGCAGGTTTTCCGGTACGCCCTGCTCGCCGGTATAGGGGTTAAACAGCACCCATTTTTTGCCGTCGAATACCTGCACCAGACGCGTTAAGCTCTGGTGGCGGCGGGCGTCTTCCAAGTACAGGCCCAGGGCCGGGCGGGCGGGGATGCGCGCCTGGTTGACCAGTTTCTCCAGCAGCACCGCCTTGTCGCTGTCGGCGTTGAGCAGCAGCGCAGCGTTTTGCTCCAGGGCTTCGCTGTTAAGCTGTTTAATCAACTCGCGCGCCAGGCTCTCGGGGCTGGAGGATTTGGCCCAGGCGGTTTCCAGCACCTGCTGGGCAGCGGCCTCCTGCGCGGCACCGTCCCAGTCGACACGCGCCACCTTGGGTTCCTGTATAACCGGCTCCAGGTCATTGTCGGCGTCGCCTTCAGTGAACTGCACCTTGTAGTAAATGGTTTGCAGGCCCAGGGCGCCGCGCTTGCTCCACTCGCCGCGACGCACGCCGTTTTCGGTCACCACCGAATAGCCATAGCCTGGCGCTGCCGCCTGCTCGGTTACATTGCGGTAGCCGGGTGGGTTATCGGGCAACCCCAGGCGCGCGGTAATGGGTTCGCCTGTGCCTTCAAAATCGATGCGCGCTTCGATGAGCCACACGGGCTTTTGCACGCCGGGTAAAAGCGGGATTTCCATAATCGAATGACGCAGCCAGGCAATTGCCAGGCCGAACA